>NZ_JAGXJG010000180.1:0-311 GCF_019091725.1 Cellulomonas sp. GbtcB1
CTCCTCCGCCACGTGGTGGCCGGAGTCGATCCCTCGGCCCTCGACCTCCGTCGCCCACGAGCGCCAGATTGTCAGCGTGTCGCCGTAGAGCTGGGCGAGGTCGTCCCGCAGCGACCAGAGCACGAGGAGGGGCGCGCTGACACCGTGCCCACGCGCCCGGACGGCCTCCTCGTGCTCGCGGTCGATCGTCATGCCGGCCCGGTAGTCCTCGAGCATCGCGCGGACGACGCCGGGATCGCGCACCGCCGACCGCCACTCCACGTAGTTCTCCTGTCCCATGACGGCCGGGTCGCCGGTGTACCAGCTGTCCG
>NZ_JAGXJG010000181.1:0-311 GCF_019091725.1 Cellulomonas sp. GbtcB1
CGATGGCCGATCAGCACGTGCCGGCGCGGATCGTCGAGGCGATCGTGTTGTTGCGCGGCGCCGGTGAGCACGACTTCCTGCGAGACGTGGAGCCCCCGTGCTCGGGTCGCGTACCTGGGTCCGTGCACGTTCCCGAGCAGGAACTTGTTTGCCGACGACCGGAACTTGTACTGGCGCGCCCGCTCGGACCTGGCCTACGCCCTGACCGCTCGTGACCGGCGGCACGGGCCCCGGTTGGCGCAGTACTACGACGATCATCTGGCCGGATACCTGGTGCTGGCCACACTGGACGCCGCGCGGCCGTTCTTCGC
>NZ_JAGXJG010000182.1:0-308 GCF_019091725.1 Cellulomonas sp. GbtcB1
GGGTCCCAAATTTAGGTCCAAGTCCGGGTCTCAATTCCGGTCTGGGTACACGATAGTCTCCGGGCCTGAGTGCCAGTCTCAGTTTGGGTCTGAGGCTAGTCTGTGTTCGGTTCTAGGTCTGGGTCCGGGTCCTGGTCACGGTCCTAGTCTTGTTCTAGGGTCCTGGTTCGGCGATTCTTGTTCAGGTTCTAATTTTGGGTCCCAGGTCTAGGTCTGGGTTCGGGTTCGGTTCTTCGTCTGGTTTCTGGTCCTAGTCTGAGTCCCAGATCTAGACACCGACTACTGGTTTGTTCCAGCTCCCGTTACCC
>NZ_JAGXJG010000183.1:0-307 GCF_019091725.1 Cellulomonas sp. GbtcB1
GGCTAGGCTTCCCCCGGCCGTCCGACCCCTGAGAGGACCCCCGATGACCTACCGCGAGCCCGCCGTCCCCGGTGCCTGGGAGATCACGCCGACGCAGCACGGCGACCCCCGTGGCGTCTTCCTCGAGGCGTTCCAGGGCGGCCCGTTCGCCGAGGCGACCGGCCACCGGTTCGACCTGCAGCAGGCCAACATCTCGGTGTCGGCCGCCGGCGTCCTGCGCGGCATCCACTTCGCCGGCGGCCCCCCGGGCCAGGCCAAGTACGTGACGTGCCCTGAGGGCGCGGGGCTCGTCGTCGTCGACGAGCGT
>NZ_JAGXJG010000184.1:0-307 GCF_019091725.1 Cellulomonas sp. GbtcB1
TCCACGGCCGCGTCGCCCCAGCGCTCGCGCGCCTCGGCCTCGTACCGGCGGAGGTCGGAGCCCTCGTACATCTCCTCGGCGGGCATGTCGGTGCCCCATTCCAGGGGCTCGATGGTGGCGGCGACGGTGCGGGCGAGCCGGTCGAGCCGGTCCCGCTCTCCGAGCAGCGCGGCGTGGTGCTCGCGCAGCCGGCCGGCCTGGACGCGCGCCGGGTCCGCGTCCGGGGTGCTCCCGCCGGGTGCGGTCGCGTCGAGTATGTCCCCGATCACCGCCAGCCCGACGCCGAGCTCCCGGAGCACGAGCACCT
>NZ_JAGXJG010000185.1:0-303 GCF_019091725.1 Cellulomonas sp. GbtcB1
AATTATATTATTATATAATTTATGATATGTGAATTAATATGAGATATGACATGTTAAGACACCGTAGGTGAGCCAGGGGCATTATAGTAATTTTGACCCGAGAAGGGTAAAATAGTGAAATTAATTTATTTACGTGCTTATGGACTATATTATTATATAGTATGCTTGTGTTGTCCTTTTTCAGGTGTGTTCTGACAGGTTGGCGCGGTATAGTCACAACCGGGTATTTCGGGCCGAACGGGGTTCGAGCCCGAAATGCAATTTGGATTGAAATATTTGGCATTTTTATTTATTAAGTGTTAA
>NZ_JAGXJG010000186.1:0-300 GCF_019091725.1 Cellulomonas sp. GbtcB1
GGCCATGAGCACCGGGCAGGTCGCGGTGAGCAGCGTGGCCGCGAGCAGGTCGTCGGCGCGCCCCGTGGCCGCGCGGGCCAGCAGGTCCGCGGTGGCGGGCACGACGACGACCAGGTCGGCCTGGCGCCCGTGGCGCACGTGGGCGACCTCGGGCACGTCCTCGAAGACCTCGGTCGTCACCGGGTGCCCGGACAGCGCCTCCCAGGTGGCGCGCCCCACGAACTCCAGGGCCGCCCGGGTGGGCACGGCGCGGACGTCGTGACCCGCCTCGGTGAACGTCCGGAGCACGTGGGCGGCCTT
>NZ_JAGXJG010000187.1:0-300 GCF_019091725.1 Cellulomonas sp. GbtcB1
CCTCAGCGTGCGGGACAGCACGGTGACCTCGGCGCCCATGGCGTGCGCGAGCATGACGTCCATGTGGCCGAGGCCGCCCATGCCGACGTCCGCCACCTCCTTGCCCGGGCCGGCGCCCCAGTGCGCGAGGGGGGAGTACGTGGTCACGCCGGCGCACAGCTGCGGCGCGGCCTTGTCGAACGGGATGGCCTCCGGCACGCGGAGCACGAAGTCCTCGTCGCCGACAACGTGGGTCGAGTAGCCGCCCTGCGTGATCGTGCCGTCGCGGTCGGCGGACGCGTAGGTCTGGGTGTTGCCCTC
>NZ_JAGXJG010000188.1:0-300 GCF_019091725.1 Cellulomonas sp. GbtcB1
CGCCCGCGCGGTGCCGCGCTCGTGGACGCGGAGATCACCTACTCGGTGACCGTCCCGCCGCTGCGCGCGCTGCGCCGGGTGATCCCGCCCCTGACCCTGGGCTCCGTGCGCCTGGTCCTGGCGTTCCTGGTCCTCATGCTCGGCTGCTCCTTCCTGCTCTCGCTGCTGGGCGCGCTCGCCGCATGACGCGGCCCCGCGCGCAGCACGCCGGCCCGGTGTCCGGCACCCGCGCACGCCCCGCCGACCGGGTCGCGTGCATAAACCGGAATGTCCGCTACGGTGGCCCGAGGTGGTCGGCGG
>NZ_JAGXJG010000189.1:0-300 GCF_019091725.1 Cellulomonas sp. GbtcB1
ACGGGCCGGTGGTCGGCCTGGCTGCTCGCGCTGATGGTGTTCGTCTGTGCGCTGCCGCCGGTGGTGAACGGGTCGGTCTGGAAGTTCCTGCTCAACGACGCCGGGCTGATCACCACCGTGCTCACGAGCACCGGCCTGCGCGACACCCCCGTGCCGTTCCTCTACGACCAGCACTGGGCGCTGTTCTCCGTGGCGTTCGTCAACGCGTTCGCCGCCATCCCGTTCAACACGCTCGTGTTCCGGGCCGCGCTCATGACGACCGACCCCGAGGTGTTCGAGGCGGCGCAGCTCGACGGCGCC
>NZ_JAGXJG010000019.1:0-65491 GCF_019091725.1 Cellulomonas sp. GbtcB1
ACACCGCCCCCGGCTGCTGCGGCACCCCCGCGGCCCCCACCTGCACGCCCGCCCGCGGCGCCGCCCCCACGGCCACGGCCCCCGCGCGCTCCGCGGCGTCCGCGGCCGCCTCGACGGCCCGCTCGTGCGCTCGCACGTCCACGACGACGGCCCGCCCGACGCGGTCGTGCCACGCCTGCGCCCGCCCGGTCTTGTCGAACGCCCCCGACGCCACGACCAGCCACTGCCCGAGCCCCGCGGCGGCGTGCCCGGCGGCGAGCACGAGCCCGCGCAGGAACCCGCGCGCCGGCCCGACCGAGTACGGCGTCTCCTCGCGCGCGGTGCGCAGGCCGAGGACGGTGTTGCCGAGCGTCCGGCCGGTGTGCGCCTCCCAGACGAGCAGGCCGACGGCGAGCTCGACGACGACGAGCGCCGCGAGCAGCCACGAGCCGGTCCAGGCCAGCAGGCCGCCGGCGACGGCGCCCACGGCCACGGCGTCGAGCGCGTAGGCCAGCACGCGGCGCCCGGGGCCGGCAGGGGTCGCGTCGCCGAACGCCGGGTGCAGCACGGCGGGGCGCGGCTCGCGGGGGCGGGCGTCGGCGCGGGTCCGGCCCTGGGCGCCCTCGACGACCGTCACGGTGGCGTCGGGCTGCACCGGGGCGCCGCACGCGGTGCAGAACCGGGCGTCCTCCCGCAGCGGCCGGTGGCAGCTCGCGCAGGCGCGGACGGCGACGGTGCCGACCGGGATCGCGCTCATCGTCTGGTCCACGTCGGCTCCCCCGTCGTCGCTGTCGTCCTGCCCCTGCCCGGTCGCGCGGCCGCGCGCGCCCGCCTCACGACGTCACCCGCCGCAGCGTCTCGATCAGGTCCGCCGCCACCAGCGCCGCGGGCAGCGCGAGCACGACGCCCAGCCCCTCGACGAAGTCGGCGAACCGGGACGCCACCACCGACTGCCACCCGCGCCCGAGCGCCACGCCGATCGCCGCGGCGGCCAGCGCGACCACGAGGCACCCGGCCGCTAGCAGCACCGCGTCCGGCCCGAGCCGCGGCGCACCCAGCGCGGCGAGCTCCACGAGCACGAGCGCGGCGGCCACCCGCGGCGCCCAGCGCGCGACCGGCCCCCGCGCCGCCCGCGGCTGCAGGGACAGCACGGCCACCAGCGCCGCCACCAGCGCCACGGCGGCCCAGCCGCGGAGCGTCGCCCGCTGCGGGTCGCCCAGCGCCGCGACGAGCACCAGCGGGACGAGCACGGGCGGCAGCGCGCACACCAGCAGGACGCCGGCGTCGGTGCGGCGCTCGGCGGAGTCGACGGTGCGGACGACCTGGCGCTCGTTGACCCGGCCCAGCCCGCGCGGCCGCGGCCCGCGGACGGACGGCGCCGTGCGGGCGACGTGCGCGAGGTCGACCAGCTGCTCGTCCGGCACGGACAGCGCCATGACGGGGATCGCCCGCAGCCCGACCGGCGTGAGACCCAGCAGCACCGCCGCGGCGACGACGCCCGGCAGCCCGGCCAGCAGCACGGCGAGCGCCAGGCCCGCCATCACGCCGACGGCGACGACCAGCACCCCCGCGACGTCCTGGCCCCGCCGCTCCGCGCGGGTGGCGACCCAGCGCACCGCGGCCGCGGCGGTCGCCGCCACGAGGCCCGCGACGAGCGCGAGCCGCCGGTCTGCGGACCCGGCGGGGTCGACGGCGGCCACACCCGCGGCGAACGCCAGCACCGGGGCGACGAGCGTGGCGGCGGTCGCCGACGCCACCGGCAGCACGGCCAGCGCGAGCCCCGCGGCCCCCAGCAGCACGGCGGCGGCCAGCGCGAGCCAGCCCCGCGCCACGGGGTCGATCAGCGCCACGGCCGCCAGCACCCCGGAGGCGGCCGCGGCGGCGCCGAGCAGCGCGGGCTGCGGGTCGGGCCGGCGGGCGACCCAGCCGGCGCGGGCCCGGGCGGCCCGGCCCCGCGGGCGCGGCGCGGGTGCGACGACGTGCACGACCGCGCCGTCGGCCACCTGCGCGGCGACCGGCGCGGCGAGGTCGAGGACGCGGCCGGACGAGTCGAGCGCGAGCATCCCCGGCACGAGGGGCACCCCGGCGGCGGCCAGCAGCTCGCCGAGGGTGCGGGCGGCGTCCAGGGCGACGTCGAGGCGGCGGGCACCCAGGTGCACGGCGACGCGCGTCAGGGGCGCGCCGGTCGACTGCACCGTCACGCGCTCTCCTTCCGCCGGTCGCGCGCCCGGCGGGGCGTCGGCGGCGGTCCCGCCCGCCCCCGGGCGCGGCGCCAGTCATGCTATGCGGTCAGGGCCGGTCAGCACCCCGGTCGTCCCCCCGTCCGGGGGGACCGCGGCCAGGATCGCCCGGACGGTGGAACGCCGACCGCCCCGCGCGCGCCCGTGCGGGTAGGTTGACGCCACAGGAACGTCGGGGGGCGTCTGGCTCCCCGCCCGGCAGGAGGGACCGAGCGCCGACGATGTCGATCGCGCCGCAGCAGGGGACGCGCCTCGAGCCGCCCGCCGTCCCCAGCGGACAGGTCGTCCTGCAGCCCCCGCCCGAGATCCAGGCCTCCGACGGCATCAGCGGCATGCTGGCCAACGCGATCCCCATGCTCGGGTCGGTCGGCTCGATCGTGTTCGTCGCGACCACCCAGCCCGGGCCGCGCGGGTTCATCACGGCCGGCATGTTCCTGCTGGCCTCGCTCGGGTTCGTCGGCGTCAACGGCTGGCGGCAGCGCTCGCAGCACCAGGCGCAGGTCGTCGGCGCCCGCCGCGAGTACCTGGCCTACCTGTCCGACCTGCGGAACTCGGTCCGCCAGGCCGCCGGCGCCCAGCGCCGCGCCGCCGAGTGGACCTCCCCCGAGCCCCGCGCGCTGCCCGCGGTCGCCGAGGAGCGCACCCGTGTGTGGGAGCGGAGGTCGCAGCACGACGACTTCCTGGTCGCGCGCGTCGGCGTCGGGGCGCAGCCGCTGTGCCTCGACCTCGAGGCCCCGCAGACCCCGCCGCTGGCGCAGCTCGACCCGGTGGCCGCGTCCGCCGCGCACCGGTTCCTGGTGACGCACCGCGTCCAGCAGGGCGTCCCGATGGCCTTCGACGTCCGGTCGGTCGCCCGCATCGAGGTCACCGGCGCCGCCGCGGAGTCGCGCGCGCTGGCCCGGGCCGTCGTCAGCCAGCTCGCCACGTTCCACGCCCCCGAGGACCTGCAGATCGCCGTCGTCGCGAGCGACGCCGCGCTGCCCGAGTGGGACTGGGTCAAGTGGCTGCCGCACGCGCACTCGACCCGGTCCCGGGACGCCGTCGGCGCCGCCCGGATGATCGGCACCACGCTCGCCGACGTCGAGTCGCTGCTCCCCGAGGACCTGACGGACCGCCCGCGGTTCGGCTACGCCGCCGAGGCGCCCCTCCCCCACGTCCTGGTCGTGGTCGACGGCGGGCACGTGCCGGTCGGCAACGCGATCCTCACGACCGACGGCGTGCTCGGCGTGACCGTCCTCGAGCTGCCGGACCGCTGGGACGAGCTCGACGAGCCGACGACGCTGCGGCTCAACGTCGGCGGCGCGGTCGCCACCGAGGACGCCGTGCGCGCGCCGGTCGACGTGCTGCGGCTCGGCAACCCGCCCGTGCGCGTCGAGGGCGACCAGATGTCCGTCGCGGACGCCGAGGCCACCGCCCGCCGCCTGCTCCCGCTGCACGTCGAGTCGGGCCCGGAGCGCGGCGACGAGGAGGTGTCGTCCGAGCTGGTCGACCTGCTCGGCGTCGGCGACGTCCGGGACCTCGACCTGGACGTCGCCTGGCGGCCACGCCTGCCCCGCGACCGGCTCCGGGTGCCGATCGGCGTGACCCCGCAGGGCCAGCCCGTCGCGCTCGACATCAAGGAGTCCGCCCAGCAGGGCATGGGCCCCCACGGCCTGATCATCGGCGCCACCGGCTCCGGCAAGTCCGAGGTGCTCCGCACGCTGGTGCTGGCGCTGGCGATGACGCACTCGTCCGAGGACCTCAACTTCGTCCTCGTCGACTTCAAGGGTGGTGCGACGTTCGCCGGCATGGCCGACATGCCGCACGTCTCCGCGATCATCACGAACCTCGGCGAGGAGCTCACGCTCGTCGACCGCATGCAGGACGCCCTGCAGGGCGAGATGGTCCGCCGCCAGGAGCTGCTGCGCGCCGCGGGCAACTTCGCGAACGTCGCCGACTACGAGAAGGCGCGCAAGGGCGGCCGGACCGACCTGGCGCCGCTGCCCGCCCTGCTCATCGTCTGCGACGAGTTCTCCGAGCTGCTGTCCGCCAAGCCGGAGTTCGTCGACCTGTTCGTGACGATCGGCCGCCTGGGCCGGTCGCTGCAGATGCACCTGCTGCTGTCCTCGCAGCGGCTGGAGGAGGGCCGGCTCCGCGGGCTGGAGTCGCACCTGTCCTACCGGATCGGTCTGCGCACGTTCTCGGCCGCCGAGTCGCGCACCGTGCTCGGCGTCCCCGACGCGTACACGCTGCCGCCGGTCCCCGGCATGGGCTACCTCAAGCCCGACACCACGACGATGATCCAGTTCCGCGCGGCCTACGTGTCGGGTCCGCCGAAGGCCCGCCGCCGCACCGCCACCGGCGGCACCGTCGCGGGCACCGGGCTCGCCCGGCTGGAGTCGTTCACCGCCGCGCCCGTGCTGGGCGGCGTCGTCGCCGCGCCGGCGTCCACCGAGGTCGTCGCGACCGAGCCCGAGGAGTCGCGCGCGACGTTCGACATCGCGGTGCAGCGGATGAAGGACCAGGGGCCGCCCGCGCACCAGGTCTGGCTGCCGCCGCTGGTCGTCCCCCGCACGCTCGACGAGCTCATGCCCGACCTGGTCGCCGACCCGCGGCTCGGCCTGGTGTCCCCGGGCTGGCGGTCGGCCGGCACGCTCACGGTCCCGCTCGGCACCGTCGACCGGCCGCTGGAGCAGCGCCGCGAGAACCTCACCGTGTCCCTCGGCGGCGCGGCCGGCCACATGGCCGTCGTCGGCGCCCCGCGCACCGGCAAGTCGACCGTGCTCCGCTCCGTGGTCACGGCGCTCGCGCTGACGCACACCCCGCTCGAGGTGCAGTTCTACGTGCTCGACTTCGGCGGCGGCACGTTCGCCCCGCTGGCGGGCCTCGCCCACGTGTCGGGCGTCGCGTCCCGGGCCGAGCCCGATGTCGTGCGCCGCACGGTCGCCGAGGTCGAGTCGATCGTCGACGAGCGCGAGCGGTACTTCCGCGCGAACGGCATCGACTCCATCGAGACCTACCGCACCCGCCGTGCCCAGGGCACCGCCGACGACGGCTACGGCGACGTCTTCCTGCTCGTCGACGGCTGGTCCACCATCCGCGCCGAGTTCGACGAGCTGGAGCCGCGCATCCAGGCGCTCGCCGGCCGCGGCCTCACGTTCGGCGTGCACCTCGTGGCGTCGGCCGCGCGCTGGATGGACTTCCGCACCCAGGTCAAGGACCTGTTCGGCACCCGGCTGGAGCTCCGGCTCGGCGACCCGATGGACTCGGAGATCGACCGCAAGGTCGCCGTCAACGTCCCCAAGGACCGCCCGGGCCGCGGCCTCGCGGTGTCGAAGCACCACGTGCTGACCGCGCTGCCCCGCGTCGACGGCGACTCCTCGCCCGACACGCTGGGTGCCGGCGTCGCGCACCTCATCGAGACCGTGAACGCCGCGTGGCAGGGCCCCGCCGGGCCCAAGGTGCGGCTGCTGCCCGACGAGGTCACGCTCGACCACGTCCGGTCCGACGCCCGCGCCGACGCCCGCCGGCTGCTGCTCGGCATCGACGAGGCCGCGCTCGCGCCGGTCGGGATCGACGTCGCCGAGGAGCCGCACCTGTACGCGTTCGGCGACGGCGGTTCCGGGAAGTCCGCGCTGCTGCGCGCCGTGGCGTCCGAGGTCCGGCGGCTGCACACCCCGCAGGAGGCGCAGATCTTCGCGGTCGACTTCCGGCGGTCCCTGCTCGGCGAGATCCCCGACGAGTACCTGGCGGGCTACTTCACGACCCAGGACCAGGCGGCGTCCGAGATCGCCGGGCTCGCGGAGTACCTGCGCAGCCGGCTGCCCGGGCCGGACGTCACGCCGGAGCAGCTGCGGTCCCGCTCGTGGTGGACCGGCGCCGAGGTGTACGTGATCGTCGACGACTACGACCTGGTCTCGACGACCACCGGCAACCCGCTGCAGCCGCTCGTGCCGCTGCTCGCCCAAGCCGGCGACGTGGGCCTGCACCTGGTGCTGGCCCGCCGGTCCGGCGGCGCCGGGCGCGCGATGTACGAGCCCGTGCTCCAGGCGCTCCGCGACCTGGCGGCGCCGGGCATCGTGATGTCCGGCAGCCCGGACGAGGGCGCGCTGGTCGGCGGCGCGAAGCCCGTGCCGTCCGTGGCGGGCCGCGCGCAGCTGGTGACCCGCGACGAGGGCCGTCAGGTCGTCCAGCTGGCCTGGACCCCGCCGACCCTCTGACGCGGCGCCAGCCCGGGCGGCTGCGCGGCACCACTCCGCCCCGAGTGCCTACCCGACACGTCGAGCGCCTATCCCCTGGGTAGGCACTCGACGCGTCGGATGCGCACTCGCGGGATCGGAGTGGCCGGGCTCGGCGCGGAGCGACGGCGGTCCGGCGTCGAGCACGGCGTGGAGGGCGGCGCGGCCGGCCCCGGTCCCCCCGGCCCCGGGGCGGCGCGCCTGCCGGGAGACCCGGCTGCGACCATGCTGCCGCCGGGAGCGCGGGCGTCACCTCATCCGCACGGGGTGAGCGTCGCCCCCGCCGACGGCGGCTGCGCGACCGAGCGCGGTACCTCCCGCCGAGCGCGGTGACTCCCGCCGAGCGCGGTGACTCCCGCCGAGCGCGGTACCTCCAGCTGCCGCGCTCGGCGCGGACGACCGCGCTCGGCGCGTGTGCCTCCCCCGGGCGGCGAGGTCGACGGTTCTCGGTGAGGTCGAGCGGCCCCGCCGGGGCTCGGACTCGGCCCGTCCGGCCTCGGCGTCAGGCCGTGGTGACGGTGATGCGGCGGCTGCCCAGGACCAGGGTCCAGCCGGCGCCGACGCGGGCCGGCTGCCCGGGCGGGAGGCTCCACGGCTTGCCCGCCGCGTCCAGGAGGACGGTGCCGTTGGTGGAACCGCGGTCGACGACGTCGAGCCCGCCGTCGACCGGCCAGAACGCCAAGTGGGTCGACGACACCGACTGCTCCGGGTCGTCGATCGTGACGAGGTGGGCCCACTGCTCGGCCCCGGGCAGTGGGCGGCGTCCGACGAGGCCCGGGCCGGTGACGGCCACCCGGTCGCCGGTGTCGAGCACCAGGGCGAGCGTCGACGACGCCGCGTCCAGCGAGCCCGCCCAGCGGCCGACGCGGGTGTGCTCGAGGTCGCCGAGGTCGGCCGTCGGGACGGTCGTGTCCGGGAGACCGAGCGGGATGTCGTCCGCCGGGGTTGGCACGGCGGGCAGGGCAGAGGTGGCGTCAGTCGCCGGGGCGGGCGTCGGCGGCGCGGCGACGGAGGGCGCGGGCGCGGCAGGGGTCGGCGCCGCGTGCCGCGGAGGGCGGGCGCCGCCGTCCGCGACGGGCGTCGGGGGTAGGTCGAGCGCGACGCCCGGGGCCGGAACCGCGGTCTCCGGGTCGGGCAGGGCCGGCGTCGAGGCGGCCGCGAGCGGTGCCGGACCGTCCGACGCGGCGGCGGAAGTGGCGGGGCCGACCGGCGCGGGGGTGACGGGCGCGGCGAGGTCCTCGCGCACGGCGGGCGCCGGCTCGGGGCGGACGTGCACCTCCGGCACCGGGGTCGGTACGACCGGGGCAGCAGCGGCGGGCGCGGGCGCCGGCTCGCGCGGAGTGTCGGATGCCTCGCGGTCGGCGGGCGCGTCCGGCGACCGGGTGGGGAGATCCGGCTCGACCGACGCAGCGTCCGCGGTGGGAACGACGGGCCCGGCCGGGCCCGAGGTGGGGGCAACGGACGCTGGCGGGCCCGAGGTCGGCGCGACGAGCGCGGGCGGGCCCGAGGTCGGTGCGACGGGCGCGGGCGGGCCCGAGGTCGGCGTGATCCGCGGCGCGGTCACGGCGGGCGCGGCGACCTCGGCGGACGACGGGGTCGCCGTCGAGCGCGGCGGGCCGGACGTGGGGCCCGACGGTCGGGGAGCAGGCGCAGGCGCGGCGGTCGTGGGGGTCGCCGCGGGCACGGGGTCCTCGCGACGGGGCGCTCGCGCGCGCAGCACGAGGGTGCCCGCGGCCTTGTCGTGCCAGCCGCGCTGCTCCGGGCCCTCGTCCCAGGCACCCGAGCCCGCGACGACGTACACCCCGACGCCGCCGAGCAGGACACCGAGCGCCTGGACGACGCTCCGCACCAGCACCGCCCACAGACCGGGCGCGCGGCCCGTCCGCGCGGACACGGTGCGGGTACCGAGCAGCGCGCCGCCGACGGTGCGACCCCCGAACGCCTCGGCGAACCACTGGCCCGCGGCGAGCAGCAGCAGGAGCAGGCCGGGCACCAGCAGCGCGCCGACCGAGCCGTCGGAGCGCAGCGCGGGCAGCACCGCGAGCAGACCCGCGCTGCCGACGAGCACGGCCAGCGCCTGGTCGACCACCAGCGCGACGAGCCGGCGCCACACGGGCGCGACGGCGTCGTCGACGTCGGCGCCCAGCGACCAGCCCGGCGCGGCCGGCGCCCCGGCCCCGCGCGCCGACCCCGGACCCGTCCCGGACCCCGGCGCGAGTGGATCCGTCCGCACGGACTCGCCCGGGCGTGTCGGTACGGAGGGATCCACTCGCCCGGCAGAGCCGTCGGGCTGAGCCCCGCGACCCGGGGCCACGTCGCCCGCCGCCACACCACCCGGCGCCACGTCGCCCGCCGCCACACCACCCGGCGCCCCGCCGCCCGGTGCGCCCGCCGCCGGCACCCGGGTCCCGCACGTGCCGCAGAACGCCGCGCCCGGCTCCAGCCCCGCGCCGCACACGGCGCAGACCCGCGCCCCCGCGCCGCCCTCGGCCGCGCCCGCCACGTCCGGCGTGCTCATCCCGCTCCCCCCGAAGCCGTCAGCGGGTCAGGACGCCCGGTCGACCAGCGCGTCCGCGAACGACACGAACGAGTCCTTCACGGGCCCGTCCGGAAGCGGCGCGAGCAGGTCGACGGCCTCGGTCACGAGCGCGGCGGCCCGCTCCCGGGTCTCGCGGACCACGTCGTGCGCGCGGAGGTCGGCGAGCACCCGGGCGAGGACGGCGTCGTCGGACAGGTCGCCGTCGAGGCGGGCGACGAGCTCGGCGTCGGCGGGGTCCGCGCCGGTGGCGGCGCGCTCCCGGAGCAGCAGCACCGGCATGGTCGGCACCTGCTCGCGCAGGTCGGTGCCGGGGGTCTTGCCGGAGACGTCGCCCGCGGAGGTGAGGTCCAGGACGTCGTCGGCGAGCTGGAAGGCCACGCCGATGCGCTCGCCGAACGCGGCGACGGTCTCGACGGCCTCCGGGGACGCGCCCCCGTACATGGCGCCGAGCCTCGCGGAGGTGGCGATGAGGGACGCGGTCTTGTCCGCGAGCACGTGCAGGTAGTGCTGCACGGCGTCGTCCTCCGCGCCGGGGCCGGTGGACTCGTGCAGCTGGCCGAGGCACAGCCGCTCGAAGGTGCCGGCCTGGATGATCACGGCCTCCGGGCCGAGGTGCGCGACGGTGCTGGAGGCGCGCGCGAACAGCAGGTCTCCGACGAGGATCGCGACGCTGTTGCCCCAGACCTCGTGCGCGGCGGGGGCGCCGCGGCGCAGCGGCGCGGAGTCCATGACGTCGTCGTGGTAGAGCGACGCGAGGTGCGTGAGCTCGACGACGACGGCCGCGTCCAGGACGTCGTCGGAGCCCGCGGTGCCGCCGAGCTCGGCGGACAGCAGCGTCAGCAGCGGGCGCAGGCGCTTGCCGCCGGCGTTCGCCAGGTGGTGCGCGGCGTCGTCGACGAGCGGGTCCGCGTACGCGACGGCGGCGCGCAGACGCTCCTCGACGACGTCGAGGCGTCCCGCGATGCGCTCGGCGAGCACGGGGTCGGCGAGCGGCAGGGCGGTCGGGGAAGTCACGGGTCGAACCTATCTGGCCGCACGGCCGCGTGCGGACGGGAGAGCGGTCAGGGCAGGAGCTGGGCGACGCCCGCGACGGCGTCCAGGACCGGGCCGGGCAGCACGCCGAGCAGCACGGTGAGCACGGCGCAGGCGCCGATGGCGACGACGGCGAAGCCCTGCGACGCGACGACCACGGCGCCCGGGCGGGCCTCGTCGTCGGCGTCGTCGCGCGGGCCGCCGTGCGGGCTGGTGAAGAACATCAGGACGATGATCCGCACGTAGAAGAACGCGGCGGCCGCGGAGGCCACGACGCCGACCACCGCGAGCGGCCACGCGCCGCCCTCGACGGCCGCGGAGAACACCGCGAACTTCCCGGTGAACCCGGCCGTGAGCGGGATGCCCGCGAACGACAGCAGGAACAGCGCGAACGTGGTCGCGAGCACCGGGTTGGTCCGGCCGAGGCCGGCCCACTGGGACAGGTGGGTGGCCTCGCCGAGGATCGGGCCCTCGGCCTCGACCGGCGGCTCCTCCCCGTCGGTGGCGGCCACGGCGTCGGCACGGTCGGCACCCGCGCCCGTCCCCACGACGTCCACATTCGACCCGGCCGAGGCACCGCCGGTCGCTCCGGCCGACGCGCCCGCCGACGCCAGCGCCGGCACCCGCGCGCCCGCACCCGACCGCACCGCCCCGCGCTCCCGCACGAGCGACACGATCCCGAACGCCCCCACCGTCGCCGCGCCGTACGCGAGGAGGTAGAACAGCACCGCCGTGATCCCGGACTGCACCAGCGCGACCACGCCGGTGAGCACGAAGCCCGCGTGCGCGATCGACGAGTACGCGAGCACCCGCTTGACGTCGGTCTGCACGAGCGCGACGACCGTGCCGACCGCCATGGTGGCGATCGCGACGGTCCACATCACCGGCTCCAGGTCCCAGCGCAGGTCCGGCACCACCGTGTAGAACACCCGGACAAGCGCGCCGAACGCGGCGACCTTGGTGCAGGCGGCCATGAACCCGGTGATCGGGGTGGGCGCGCCCTGGTACACGTCGGGGGTCCAGGAGTGGAACGGCACGGCGCCGACCTTGAACAGCAGCCCCGCGAGCACGAGCAGCGACCCGGCGAGCAGCAGCCCGTCCATGCCGGAGACGGTCCGCACGGCGTCGGCGATCTCGGCGTACCGGAGCGACCCGGAGAACCCGTAGAGCAGCGCGATGCCGAACAGCAGCAGCGCGGACGCGAACGAGCCCAGCAGGAAGTACTTCATGGACGCTTCCTGGCTGAGCAGGCGGCGCCGCCGGGCCAGCCCGGTCAGCAGGTACAGCGGCAGCGACAGCACCTCGAGCGCCACGAACAGCGTCAGCAGGTCGCCCGTCGCCGGGAAGATCAGCATGCCGCCGGTGGCGAACAGCACGAGCGGGTAGACCTCGGTCTGCTCGAGGCCCGCGGCGCGCGCCGCCTCCTCGTAGCCGGAGCCGGGCACCGCGGCGCCCTGCGGGGCGAACGCGTCCTCGCCGGTGGCGGTGCGGTCGGCGATCACGAGCACGGCCAGCAGCGCCAGCACGGCGGTGGTGGCCCACAGGACCAGGGTCGGGCCGTCGACCAGCAGCGACCCGCCGAGCACGTCGGTGCCGCCCGTGTCGGCGACGCCGTTCCAGAGCGCGGCGACCGCGACGACGGCGCCGGCGAGCGCGACCAGGGTCAGCGTCAGCTGGACGACCCGGCGCACGCGCCGCGGCACGAGGGCCTCGACCAGCACGCCGACCACGGCGGCGCCGAGGACGATGAGCACCGGCGTGAGCTGGGCCCACGCGATGTCGGGCACGGTGAAGCTCACTGCTCGCTCCCCTCGGAGTCGCCGTCGACGGCGATCGGCATCTCGACCGCGGGCGGCTCGCCGCCCACGTGCTCGACGGTCTGCGCGGCGGGCTCGTCGACCAGGCGCAGCGCGGGCGCCGGGTAGAAGCCGAGCACCAGCATGATCGCGATGAGCGGGCCGACGACCCACCGCTCGCGGCCGCCGATGTCCCGGGTGCCGGCGAGGTCGCCGCGCACCGGGCCCGTGAAGACGCGCTGGTAGGTCCACAGGACGTAGATCGCGGCGAGCACGACGCCGAGCGCCGCGACCACCGCCGCGGCGCGGTTGGTGCCGAACGAGCCGACCAGGACCAGGAACTCGGACACGAAGGTCGACAGGCCGGGCAGGGACAGCGCGGACAGGCCGGTCACCAGGAACACGCCGGCGAGCACCGGGGTGACCTTCTGCAGGCCGCCGAAGTCCTCGATCCGGGCGGAGCCGCGGCGTGCCGCGAGGAACCCGACCAGCAGGAACAGCGCCCCGGTCGAGAGCCCGTGGTTGACCATGTAGAACGACGAGCCGGCGACGGAGGTCGACGTGAACGCGAAGATGCCGAGCACGATGAACCCGAAGTGCGACACCGAGGTGTACGCCACCAGCCGGAACAGGTCCTGCTGGCCGATCGCGAGCAGCGCCCCGTAGAGGATCGACACGACGGCCAGCGCGATGATCACCGGCGCAGCCCAGCGGGACGCCGCCGGGAACAGCGGCAGGCAGAGCGTGAGCATCCCGAAGGTGCCGACCTTGTCCAGCACGCCGACCAGCAGCGTCGAGGTGCCGGCGGGCGCCTGCTCGGCGGCGTCGGGCAGCCAGGTGTGCACCGGGAACATCGGGGCCTTGATCGCGAACGCGAGGAAGAACGCGAGGAACAGCCAGCGCTCGGTCCCCACCGGCATGTCCAGCCCGGTCAGGTTCTCGGTCAGGAAGCCCTGCGGCCCGCCGGGGCCCTGCAGGTAGAGCGCGATGACGCCCGCCAGCATGATGAGCCCGCCCGCGAGCGAGAACAGCAGGAACTTCACGGCCGCGTACCGCCGCCGGGGCCCGCCGAACGCGCCGATCATGAAGTAGACCGGGATCAGCATGGCCTCGAACAGCACGTAGAACAGGAACACGTCCCGGGCGGCGAACACCGCGACCATGAACGCGGTCAGCACCAGGACGAGCGCCAGGTAGTGCCGCAGCCGCTCGGTGGGCAGCGCGCCGGAGCCCTGTTCCCGCCAGGCGGCGAGGATCACGACCGGCACGAGCACGACCGAGAGCAGCACGAGCGCGAGGCCGACGCCGTCGACGCCGACCGCGTACGAGACGCCGAGCTGCGAGATCCAGGCGTGGGTCTCGCTCAGCTGGTGCACCCGGGCGGCGCCGGTGTCGAACGCCAGCAGCGCGCCGACGCCGAGGGCGACCTCGACGAGCGCGACGCCGAGGGCGATCTGGCGGGTGTACCGCCGCGGCCCGGCGGCGATCACCTCGGCGTCGGCCGACCCCGCGGCGCGCGAGCCCCGCGGCAGCAGCCACAGGACGAGCGCGCCGACGAGCGGCCACACGATGAGGAGGGTCAGCCACGGCACGTCCGTGGTGGCGACGGAGGACGACATCGACTTCCCCTCAGATCCGAGGTGCCAGGACGACGACGGCCAGCACGACGAGGCCGAGCAGCATCGTGGCGGCGTACTGGCGGGCGTAGCCCGTCTGCAGCCGGCGCACGAGCTCCCCGATCCCGACCGTGAGGCGGCCGAGCCCGGTGAACGTCCCGTCGACGGCGGTGCGGTCGCCGTAGACGAGCGAGCGGGTCAGGTGGCGGCCGGGCTCCACCAGCACGGCGTCGTTGACGGCGTCCTGGTAGAGGTCGACCCGGGCCGCGCGGGTGAGCGGCGACCCCTGCGGCGCCGTCTCCGGCACCGGCAGCGAGGCGTACTGCCGCCAGGCGAGCGCGAGGCCCACGGCGACGGCCAGCAGCGTGACGACCTGGATCACCAGGACCGGCAGCACGGGCTCGTGGTGCTCGACGTGCCCGGTCACCGGCTCCAGCCAGGTGGTGAACCCCCCGCCGAGCTGGAGCACGAAGCCGAGGCCGACCGAGCCGATCGCGAGCACGACCATCGGGATGGTCATCAGCGCGGGCGACTCGTGCGGGTGCGGCTCGTGCCCCTCGGCGTCCTGGGTCCAGCGCTTCTTCCCGTGGAAGGTCATGAAGAACAGCCGCGACATGTAGAACGCGGTGATCCCGGCGCCGATCAGCGCGACGGCGCCGAACAGCCAGGCCCGCCACTCGCCGGCGCCCTCCGGCACGACGAACGCGGACTCGATGATCTTGTCCTTCGACCAGAAGCCGGAGAACGGCGGGACGCCGAGGATCGCGAGCCAGCCGAGGCCGAACGTGACCCAGGTGATCACCATGTACCTGCGGAGCGCCCCGAACCGGCGCATGTCGGTCTGGTCGTCCATCCCGTGCATCACCGACCCGGCGCCGAGGAACATGCCGGCCTTGAAGAAGCCGTGGGTCACGAGGTGGAAGATCGCGAACGCGTACCCGACCGGGCCGAGGCCCGCGGCGAGCACCATGTAGCCGATCTGGGACATCGTCGACGCGGCGAGCGCCTTCTTGATGTCGTCCTTCGCGCAGCCCACGATCGCCCCGAACACCAGGGTGATCGCGCCGACGATCGTGACGACGAGCTGCGCGGTGGGCGCGCCCTCGAACACCGGCGCGGACCGGACGATCAGGTAGACGCCGGCGGTGACCATGGTCGCCGCGTGGATGAGCGCGGACACCGGGGTCGGGCCGGCCATCGCGTCGCCGAGCCAGGACTGCAGCGGGAACTGCGCCGACTTGCCGCACGCGGCGAGCAGCAGCATCAGGCCCATCGCGGTCAGCGTGGCGGTGGACGCCAGCCCGCCGTCGATCCCGGCGGAGACCGACGCGAAGTCCACCGAGCCGAACGTCGCGAACATGAGCATGAGCGCGACCAGCAGGCCGATGTCGCCGATCCGGTTGGCGACGAACGCCTTCTTCGCCGCCACCGCGTACGGGGTGTGGTGGTTCCAGAACCCGATGAGCAGGTACGACGCCAGGCCGACGCCCTCCCAGCCGACGAACAGCAGCAGGTAGGAGTCCGCGAGGACCAGGATGAGCATCGCCGCGATGAACAGGTTCAGGTAGGCGAAGAACCGGCGCCGCGCGGCGTCGTGCGCCATGTACGCGACCGAGTAGAGGTGGATCAGCGAGCCGACGAACGTCACCAGCAGGACGAAGGTGAGCGACAGCGGGTCGACCAGCAGCCCGGCCGAGAGGTCGAACCGGCCCGCGGATATCCAGTCGAACAGGTGCACCTGGATCGAGCGGTCGTCCGCCGGCCGGCCGAGCAGCTCGACCAGCAGCAGCGCGCCCACGACGAACGCCGCGGTCGACGCCAGCAGGCCGAGCCAGTGGCCCCAGCGGTCGGAGCGCCGCCCGAGCAGCAGCAGCACCGCCGCGCTCGCCAGCGGCACCGCCACCAGCAGCGGGGCGAGGGAGTTCACGTCCACAGTCCCCTCAGCTCTTCAGCAGGTTGATGTCGTCGACGGAGGCCGACTTCCGGGTGCGGAAGATCGACACGATGATCGCCAGCCCGACGACCACCTCCGCGGCGGCCACGACCATGACGAAGAACGCCATGACCTGACCGGTCAGGTCGCCGTGCAGCCGGGAGAACGTCACCAGCGCGAGGTTGGTCGCGTTGAGCATGAGCTCGACGCCCATGAACACGATGATCGCGTTGCGGCGCAGCAGCACCGTCGCGGCGCCGATCGAGAACAGGATCCCGGAGAGCACCAGGTAGTTCGTGAGGGTCACCGCTCGGTCTCCGTCCGGGTCGAGCCGCCGCCGAGGTCGATGTCGGCCGCCGGGCCGGTGGTGGTCCCCGGCGGTGCCGCGGCGGGCCGCGGGTCGTCCTCGACCGTGCCGAGCGCCGCGTCGACCTCCCCGTCCGTCACGGCCGCACCGCGCTCCGCGAGCACCGCCGTGACCGCGCGCCGGTAGGTGTCCGCGCGGTACTCGGCCGTGCCGGCCTCCTGGCCGCGGATCCGCAGCACGCGGGGCACGGAGTCCTCGATCGGGTTGCCGTCGGGATCGAGCGCGGGGACGTCCATCGCGTTGTGCCGCGCGTACACGCCGGGGGCGGGCAGCGGGGTGAGCCGGGCGCCGGCGGCCACGCGGGCCGCGGCGCGCTCGGGCTGCTTGACCAGCGGCTTGAGGCGCTGCCGGTGGGTCAGGACCAGGGCGCCGAGCGCCGCGGTCACCAGCAGGGCGCCGACGACCTCGAGGCCGAACACGTGCTGCCCGAAGATGATCCGCGCGACGCCGGTCGGGTTGCCGGGCGCGTTCGCCTCGGCGAGGCCCACGGCGTCGGGGTAGGTGGCCCGGCCCACGACGCCGACCAGCACCACGCCCAGGCCGAGCGCGCCGAGCCAGCCGACCCAGCGCTGGCCCTTGAGCGTCTCGACCAGCGAGTCGGACGCGTCGACGCCGACCAGCATGAGCACGAACAGGAACAGCATCATCACGGCGCCGGTGTAGACGACCACCTGGACGACGCCGAGGAACGGCGCCTCCTGGGCGACGTACAGGAACGCCAGCGAGATCATCACGGTGATGACGCACAGCGCGGCGTGCACCGCCTTGCGGGCGAACAGCAGGCCGGACGCGGCGAGCACCATGATCGGGGCCAGGACCCAGAACAGGACCGTCTCGGCGGTCGACGGGGTCATCGGGGCTCCCGTCCCACAGGCGCGGACGCCTCCGACGAGGAGCCGGCGCGGCGGCGGGCGGCGTCCAGCGTCGGGTCGTCCGGGCGCTGCTCGGCGACCCAGTTCACCTGCGCCGGCGTCGGGCCGGTGACCTCGCCGCGGTAGTACTCGGTGTCGGTCGTGCCCTCGACCATCGGGTGCGGGGCGGCGAGCATGCCCTCGGCCAGCGGCGCGAGCAGGTCCTGCTTCTCGTAGATCAGGCCCTCGCGGGTCGGGCCCGCCAGCTCGAAGTCGTTCGTCATCGTGAGCGCGCGCGTCGGGCACGCCTCGATGCACAGGCCGCAGAAGATGCAGCGCAGGTAGTTGATCTGGTAGACGCTGCCGAACCGCTCCCCCGGCGACATCTGCCGCTCGGGGGTGTTGTCCGACGCCTCGACGTAGATCGCGTCCGCGGGGCACGCCCACGCGCACAGCTCGCAGCCGATGCACTTCTCCAGCCCGTCCGGGTACCGGTTGAGCTGGTGCCGGCCGTGGAACCGCGGCTTCACGGGCGCCGTCTCGAACGGGTACTGCTCGGTGACGGTCCGGCTGAAGAAGTTCTTGATCGTCACGCCGAACCCGGCGGCGGGCGCGAGCGCGTCGGCGACCGGGCTCCGCTTCGGGATCAGCGACTCGTACGGGCGGACCTGGGCGGGCCGGGCGACCTCGCCACCACCGCCCTTCCGCTCGACGGACTTGTCCGGCGTGTCAGCCACGCGGCACCTCCTGGGTGGGGGACTCGGGGGCGTCGCCGTCCGGGCCCTGGTCGCCCGACGCGGGCCCGCCGACGAGGGCGGGTGACGCGGGCGGCTGGGCCTCGCGGCGCGCGGCGCGCGGCGACGGCGGCAGGCTCTGACCCGGCAGCGGCGGCACGGGGAAGCCGCCGGCGAAGGCGTCGAACGGCTCGTCGGACGGGGCCGGCTCGGGGGCGGCCTTCTTCTCCGGGATGAGGAACGACAGCGCGACGATCACCAGGATCGCGCCGCCGAGCCAGGGCAGCATCGCCATGACGTCCGCGCCGCCGAACTGGCGGACGCCCTGGACGACCGCGACGCAGACCAGCCACACCAGCGCGGCCGGGATCAGCACCTTCCAGCCGAACTTCATGAACTGGTCGTACCGGAACCGCAGCAGCGTGCCGCGGATCCACACGAACAGGAACATGAACAGCCAGACCTTGGCGACGAACCACAGCAGCGGCCACCAGCCGGTGTTGAGCACGCCGTCGCCGATCCAGGACAGCGGCCACGGGGCGCGCCAGCCGCCGAAGAACAGCGTGGTCGCCACGGCCGACACATTGAGCATGTTGATGTACTCGGCCAGGAAGAACCACGCGAACTTCATCGACGAGTACTCGGTGGTGTAGCCGCCGACCAGCTCGCCCTCGGCCTCGGGGAGGTCGAACGGCAGCCGGTTGGTCTCGCCGACCATCGAGATGACGTAGATGACGAACGCCGGGGCGAGCGGGATCAGCCACCAGATCGTGGTCTGCGAGGCGACGATCTCGGAGGTCGACATCGACCCGGCCAGGATGAACACGCTGACCAGGGACAGGCCCATCGCGAGCTCGTACGAGATGACCTGCGCGGTGGACCGCACGGCGCCGAGCAGCGGGTAGGTCGAGTTGGACGACCAGCCGCCGAGGACGATGCCGTACACGCCGACCGAGGCGCAGGCCAGGATGTAGAGCACCGCGACCGGGAAGTCGGTCAGCTGCAGCGGGGTGAGCACGCCGAAGATCGACACCTCGGGCCCGAACGGGATGACCGCCATCGTCAGCAGCGAGCAGAACACCGCGATGAACGGTGCCACCAGGTAGACGAGCTTGTCGGCCGCCTTGACGGTGACGTCCTCCTTGAGCAGGAGCTTCATCGCGTCGGCGAGCGACTGGAACAGGCCGAACGGGCCGTGCACGTTCGGGCCCGGGCGCAGCTGCATCCGGCCGACGACGCGGCGCTCGAACCAGATGGCGATGAGCACACTGAGCAGCAGGAACACCAGGATGCCGACCGCCTTGAGCAGCCAGACCCAGAACACGTCCTGGCTGAAGTCGGCGGCGCCGCCGTCCGCCGCGGCGGCGGGGAGCACGGTGGGCAGCACGGCCGCGAGGGTCGCGGTCACGCGGTCACCTCCTCGTCGGTGGCGGTGCCGTCCGCGGGTGCGTCGGCGGCGGGCCCGACCCGGACCAGGTCGCCCGGCACCGCGCGCAGCGCGTCCCGGACCTGGCTGCCCGCCGAGGCGGTGGGCAGCCAGACGACGTGGTCGGCCATGTCGGTGACGACGGCCGGCAGCGTGATCGACCCGGCGTCGGTGGCGACGGTCAGCAGCGCGCCGTCCAGCACCCCGGCGGCCGCGGCCGTCGCGGGCGACAGCCGGGCGACCGGGCGCTTGGCGGTGCCGGCCAGGAACGGCTCGCCGTCCTGCAGCCGGCCGGCGTCGAGCAGCTGGTGCCAGGACGCCAGGACCGCGTGCCCGGGGGCGACGGCCGGCGGCTCGGCGGCCGCGACGGCCGGGGCGGCGACGCGCGCGCCGTCCCACTCGCCGGTGAGCGGGTCGGCGTCGGCGTGCACCTCGGTGACGGTGCGCAGGCCGAGGGTCACCCCGAGTTCGTCGGCCAGCGCGTCGAGGACGCGGTGGTCCGGCATCGCGGTCGAGGTGAGCGCCTGCGGGAACGGCCGCACCCGGCCCTCCCAGGACACGTACGTGCCGGGGCGCTCCACGGGCGGGGCGACCGGCAGCACGACGTCGGCGAGCGCGGTGACCTCGGAGGCCCGCACCTCGAGCGAGACGACGAAGCCGGCGGCGGCCAGCGCCGCGCGGGCGGCGGCCGGGTCGGGCAGGTCGCGCACGTCCACGCCGCCGACCAGCAGGCCGCCGAGCGTCCCGTCCGCGGCGGCCGCGAGGATCGCGGCGGTGTCGCGCCCGGGCTCGGTCGGCAGGTGCTCGACGTCCCAGGCGGCGGCCACGTCCACGCGCGCCGCGGCGTCGGCGACCGGGCGCCCGCCGGGCAGCAGGGTCGGCAGCGCGCCGGCCTCCACGCCGCCGCGCTCTCCCGCACGGCGCGGGATCCACGCGACGCGGGCACCGGTGCGGTCGGCCAGCCGGAGCACGGCGGACAGCGCGCCGGGCACGGCGGCCAGGCGCTCGCCCACCAGGACCAGCGCGCCCTCGGCGCCGAGCGCGGCCCCGAGGTCGGCGAGGTCGCCGGTGCCGACGGCGTCCAGCACCTCGGGCTCGGTGCCCGGGGCGGCGCGCAGCAGCGTGCCGTCCAGGCGCTCGAGCCCGCGGCTGGCCAGCGGCGCCACCGCGTGCACGCGGGTGCGGCCCGCGACCACGCCCTTGCGCAGCCGCAGGAACACGATCCCGGCCTCCTCCTCCGCCTCCAGGCCGGCGAGCAGCACGGTCGGCGCCGCTTCCAGGTCGCGGAACGTGACGCCCAGGCCGGTGCCGGCGACCGCGTGGCCGAGGAACGCGAGCTCCTCGTCCGAGTGCGGCCGGGCGCGCAGGTCGACGTCGTTGGTGCCGAGCACCACGCGGGCGAACTTGCCGTACGCGTAGGCGTCCTCGACGGTCAGCCGGCCGCCGGGGAGCACGCCGACGCCGCCAGCCGCGCGCGCCTGCTCCAGCCCGTGCGCCGCGACCTCCAGGGCCTCGGCCCAGGACGCGGGGTGCAGCTCGCCGCGGCCGCCGTCCTCGGCGCGGTCCCGCACCAGGGGCGTGGTGATCCGGTCGGCCTCGGACTGCCAGGTGAACGCGAACCGGTCCTTGTCGGTGATCCACTCCTCGTTGACCTCGGGGTCCTCCCCCGCGAGCCGGCGCAGCACGACGCCGCGCCGGTGGTCGACGCGGATCGCCGCGCCGGACGAGTCGTGCTCGGCCACGCCGGGCGTCGACACCAGGTCGAACGGGCGGGCGCGGAACCGGTAGGCCGCACCGGTCAGCGCGCCGACCGGGCAGATCTGCACGGTGTTGCCGGAGAAGTACGAGGCGAACGGCGAACCCGACTCGTCGTCCTCGGCGGGGCCGACGGGGATGTCCGCGCCGAGGAAGACGCGGTCGTCGAACGCCAGCGTGCCGTCGGCCGCCCCGTCCTCGCCCTCGACCCCCGCGCCGGCGAAGCCGAGCACGTCGGCGTCGAACCGGCCGATCTGCTGCATCGCGCCGCGCTTCTGCAGGTCGATGAACGGGTCGCCGGCGATCTCCCGGGAGAACCGGGTGCACCGCTGGCAGAGGATGCACCGCTCGCGGTCGAGCAGGATCTCGGTCGACACGGCGATCGGCTTGGGGAACGTCCGCTTGATGTCGACGAACCGGGTCTGGCTGCGGCCGTTCGACATCGCCTGGTTCTGCAGGGGGCACTCGCCGCCCTTGTCGCAGACCGGGCAGTCCAGCGGGTGGTTGATGAGCAGCAGCTCCATGACGCCGTGCTGCGCCTTGTCCGCCTCGGCGGAGGTGCGCTGGGTGCGGACGTCCATGCCGGGCGTGGCCGTGAGCGTGCACGAGGCCTGCGGCTTGGGCATCTTCGCGACCTTGCCGTCGCGGCCCGGGGCCCAGACCTCGACGAGGCACTGGCGGCAGGCGCCGGCCGGGGCCAGCAGCGGGTGGTCGCAGAACCGCGGGATCTGGATGCCGAGCTGCTCGGCGGCGCGGATGACCAGGGTGCCCTTGGGCACGGTGGTCTCGATGCCGTCGATCGTGAACGTGACGCCGTCCGGCTTCGGCTCGGGCGGCGGCGTCGCGCCCGACCCGGCGGGCTTCGATGCGGTGACGGTCATCAGTGGGCTCCCGCGAGCTGGCCGCTGCGGCGCGGCGTGTAGGGGAAGAGCGAGGCGCGCTCCGGCGGGAACAGCACGTCGGCGGGCGTGTGGGTGCCCGCCTCGAACTCCTCCCGGAAGTACTGGATCGCCGAGGTGATCGGGCTGGTCGCGCCGTCGCCCAGGGCGCAGAACGCCTTGCCGAGGATGTTGTCGCACAGGTCGAGCAGCAGGTCGATGTCGCCCGACGTGCCCTGGCCCGCCTCCAGGCGGCCGAGCACCTGCGCGAGCCAGAACGTGCCCTCGCGGCAGGGCGTGCACTTGCCGCAGGACTCGTGCTTGTAGAACTGCGTCCACCGGGACACGGCCTTGACCACCGACACCGAGTCGTCGAACACCTGCAGCGCGCGGGTGCCGAGCATCGAGCCGGCGGCGCCGACCTCCTCGTAGGTGAGCGGGACGTCCAGGTGCTCCGCGGTGAAGATCGGCGTCGAGGAGCCGCCCGGGGTCCAGAACTTCAGCTCGTGGCCCTCGCGGACGCCGCCGGCCATCGCCAGCAGCTCGCGCATCGTGATGCCGAGCGGCGCCTCGTACTGCCCGGGGCGCTGCACGTGCCCGGACAGCGAGAACAGGCCGTGGCCGGGCGACCGGTCGGTGCCCATCGTGCGGAACCAGTCGGAGCCGCCGACCACGATGCCGGGCACCGAGGCGATCGACTCGACGTTGTTCACGACGGTCGGCCGGGCGTACAGGCCCGCGACCGCGGGGAACGGCGGCTTCAGGCGCGGCTGGCCGCGGCGGCCCTCGAGCGAGTCGAGCAGCGCGGTCTCCTCGCCGCAGATGTACGCGCCGGCGCCGGCGTGCACCGTGACGTCGAGGTCGTAGCCGCTGCCCAGGATGTTCTTCCCCAGGTAGCCCTGCGCGTACGCCTGCTCGACCGCGTGCAGCAGCCGGCGGTAGACGTGCACGACCTCGCCGCGCAGGTAGATGAACGCGTGGTGGCAGCCGATCGCGTAGGACGTGATCGCCACGCCCTCCACCAGCAGCTGCGGGTCCGCCAGCATCAGCGGGATGTCCTTGCAGGTGCCCGGCTCGGACTCGTCGGCGTTGACCACCAGGTAGCGCGGGCCGCCGTCCGGCGCGGGCAGGAAGCCCCACTTCATGCCGGTCGGGAAGCCGGCACCGCCGCGGCCGCGCAGGCCGGAGTCCTTGACGGTGGTCACGACGTCGCCGGCGTCCATCGTCAGGGCCTTGCGCAGCCCCCGGTAGCCGCCGCGGGCCTCGTACGTGCCGAGGTCCCACGGGCGGTCGGCGTCCCACCGGTCGCTCAGGACCGGGGTCAGGGTCGTCGCGTCGGCCATCACGACTCCTTCTCGCTGTCGGCGGGCTTGCTCGTGTCGTCGGCGCGGTGCTCGGCCTTCTCCTGGTCGGCGGACCGCTCGGGGGCGCCGGCCGCGGGGCGGTCGACGGAGGACTGCTCGCCGCCGGGCTGCGGCGCGGAGGCCGCGGGTGCGGCGGTGCCGGCGGCGGGCGCCGCGGGGGCCGCGTCCTCGGCCTGCGCGGCGTCGCGCTCGCCGGCGTCGACCGACGGGGCGGTCCAGCCGTTCTCCCGCGCGAGCCGCAGCCCGCGCAGCGTCGGCTCGCCGGCCGCCACGCCCTCGTCCGCGAGGCCGTCGTCGAACCCGGCCAGCACGCGGGACACCTGCTTGAACGTCTGCACCCGGGCCGGGCCGCGGGTCGGGGCCACGGGCTCCCCCGCGATGAGCCTCCCGACCACCTCGGCGGCCGAGTCCGGCGTCTGGTTGTCGAAGAACTCCCAGTTGATCATCATGACCGGCGCGTAGTCGCAGGCCGCGTTGCACTCGATCCGCTCGAGCGTGATCTTGCCGTCGCCTGTCGTCTCGTCGTGGCCGATGCCGAGCCGGTCGGTGAGGTCCTCCCAGATCGCGTCGCCGCCCATGATCGCGCAGAGCGTGTTGGTGCAGACGCCCACCGTGTACTCGCCGTTCGGGCGGCGCTTGTACTGGGTGTAGAAGGTCGCGACCGCGGACACCTGGGCCGTCGACAGGTCGAGCGTCGCCGCGCAGAACGCGATGCCCGCCGGGCTCACGTAGCCGTCCTCGGACTGCACCAGGTGCAGCAGCGGCAGCAGGGCCGACCGCGGGTCCGGGTACCGGGCGACGACCTGCGCCGCGTCGGCGGCGAGCCGCTCCCGGGTCGCGTCGTCGTAGGCCGCGCGCGGGCGCCCCGAGCCGGGGATCCGCGGGTGGTCGATGGCGGTCATCAGCGGTCCACCCCTCCGAGCACCGGGTCGATGGAGGCGACGGAGCAGACGACGTCCGCCACCTGCCCGCCCTCGCAGAGCACCGAGACGGCCTGCAGGTTGTTGAACGACGGGTCGCGGAAGTGCGCCCGGTACGGCTTGGTGCCCCCGTCGGACACGAGGTGCACGCCGAGCTCGCCGCGGGGGTGCTCGACGGTCTGCCACGCCTGGCCGGCGGGGACCCGGAAGCCCTCCGTCACCAGCTTGAAGTGGTGGATCAGGGCCTCCATCGAGGTGCCCATGATCTCCCGGATGTGATCGAGCGAGTTGCCCATGCCGTCGCTGCCGATGGCGAGCTGGGCGGGCCAGGCGATCTTCTTGTCCTCGACCATCACGGGCGTGCCGGCCGAGGCCTGCAGCCGCTCGATCACCTGCTCGACGATCCGCATCGACTGGTAGCACTCCTCGATGCGCAGGACCATGCGGTCCCAGCAGTCCGAGCCCTCGGAGACCGGGACGTCGAAGTCGTAGGTCTCGTAGCCGCAGTACGGGGCGGCCTTGCGGACGTCGTACGGCAGGCCGGTGGACCGGAGCATCGGGCCGGTGATCCCGAGCGCCATGCACCCGGCGAGGTTGAGCACGCCGACGTCCTTCAGCCGCCCCTTGAGGATCGGCTGGCCGAGCATGAGGTCCTCGAGCTGCGTGAGGTAGCGCCGCACGCCGACCAGCGCCTCGCGGACCGAGTCGAGCCCGCCCGGCGGGATGTCCTGCGCGACGCCGCCGGGGCGGATGTACGCGTGGTTCATCCGCAGGCCGGTGACCATCTCGAAGATCCGCAGGATCTCCTCGCGGGCGGTGAACCCGATGGTCATGATCGTCGTGGCGCCGAGCTCGTTGCCGCCGGTCGCCAGGCACACCAGGTGCGAGGAGATCCGGTTGAGCTCCATCATCAGCACGCGGATCTCGCTGGCGCGGACCGGGATGTCGTCGGTGATGCCGAGCAGCTTCTCCACCGCGAGGCAGTACGCGGCCTCCTGGAACAGCGGGGCGACGTAGTCCATGCGGGTGCAGAACGTCACGCCCTGGGTCCAGGTGCGGTACTCCATGTTCTTCTCGATGCCGGTGTGCAGGTAGCCGATGCCCGCGCGGGCCTCGGTCACCGTCTCGCCGTCGATCTCGAGCATGAGGCGGAGCACGCCGTGCGTGGACGGGTGCTGGGGGCCCATGTTGACGACGATGCGCTGCTCGCCGAGCCGGGCCGCCTCCTCGGCGATGTCGGACCAGTCGCCGCCGGTCGCCTCGAAGGTGCGCAGGCCGACGGTCTCGTCGTCGACGAGGTGGCCGGTGGCCTTCGGCGCGTGGGTCTGGGAGCTCACGAGTACTGCCTCCGCTGGTCGGCCGGCGGGATGGTGGCGCCCTTGTACTCCACCGGGATCCCGCCGAGCGGGTAGTCCTTGCGCTGCGGGTGGCCGGGCCAGTCGTCCGGCATCTCGATCCGCGCCAGGTCGGTGCGGCCGCTGAAGACGATGCCGAAGAAGTCCCAGGTCTCGCGCTCGTGCCAGTCGTTGGCCGGGTACACCCCGACCGTGCTGGGGATGGTCGGGTCGCCCTCGGGTGCGGCGACCTCGAGCCGGAGCCGGCGCCCGTGCGTCACGGACACCAGGTGGTAGACGGCGTGCAGCTCGCGGCCGGTGTCGTGCGGGTAGTGCACGCCGCTGACCCCGAGCGACAGCTCGAACCGGAGGTCCTGGTCGTCGCGCAGGTGCCGCGCGACCTCGACCACGTGCTCCCGCGCGATGTTCAGCGTGAGCTCGCCGCGGTCGACGACCACCGACTCCAGCGCGGCGGCCGCGCCGGTGCCGGAGGCGTCCAGCAGCTCGGTCAGGACGTCCACGACCTCGTCGAACCAGCCGCCGTACGGCCGCTCGCTCGGGCCGGGCAGCGCCACGGTCTGCACCAGGCCGCCGAACCCGGACGTGTCGCCGGAGCCGTGCACGCCGAACATGCCGTGCCGGGTCTGGACGACCTCGAGCGGCAGCGACCGGTCGGCGGGGACGTTCTGCGCGCCGGCCTCCAGGGCCGCCTCGCTCGTCGTCTGGGCCCCGGTGTCGGCGGAGGCGGCGTCCCCGGCCTTCGCGGCCGCGGCGGCGTCCTGCTTCTCGTCGCTCATCGCAGCAGCCCCGTCATGTGGGAGGTGGGCTCGGCGCGCAGCGCGGCGGCCTCGACCTCGCGGGCGATGTCGGCCCGGTTCTTGCCGAGGGGCTCGGCCTTGATCTGCTCGTGCAGCTCGAGGATCGCGTTGATCAGCATCTCCGGCCGCGGCGGGCAGCCCGGCAGGTAGATGTCGACCGGCACGACGTGGTCGACGCCCTGGACGATCGCGTAGTTGTTGAACATGCCGCCGCTGCTGGCGCACACGCCCATCGACAGCACCCACTTGGGCTCGGCCATCTGGTCGTAGACCTGCCGCACCACCGGCGCCATCTTCTGGCTGACCCGGCCGGCCACGATCATGAGGTCGGACTGGCGCGGGGAGGCGCGGAACACCTCCATGCCGAACCGGGAGATGTCGAACCGGGACCCGCCCGTCGCCATCATCTCGATCGCGCAGCACGCCAGGCCGAAGGTCACCGGCCAGAGCGAGGCCTTCCGGACCAGGCCGGCGAGCGTCTCGACCGACGTCAGCAGGAAGCCGCTGGGAGCCTCTTCGATACCCATCTCAGTCCTCGTCCCACTCGAGACCGCCGCGCCGCCACTCGTAGAGGAACGGCACGGTGATCAGCGCGAGGAACCCCACCATCGCCACCAGCCCGAAGACGGCCAGCTCACCGAAGCTGACGGCCCACGGGTAGAGGAACACGACCTCGATGTCGAAGATGATGAAGGTCATCGCGACCAGGTAGTACTTCACCGGGAACCGGCCGCCGCCGACGGCGTGCGGGGTCGGCTGGATGCCGCACTCGTAGGCCTCGAGCTTGGCGCGGTTGTAGCGCTTGGGGCCGATCACGGCGCTGGCGGCGAGGCCGCCGACCGCGAGGACGGCGGCCACCCCCATCATGACGAGGAGGGGGACGTACGGGTTGGTCATCGGTGCTCTCCCGGTGGGGGGTGGAGTGCTTCCGTGGGGCTGCGGGGGCGGGGCGCGTCCGGCGGGCGAGGCCGGCGCGCCGCCCGTCAGGGCGGTCCGGTGCGGGCGGCGGCCGTCACGAGGCCGGCGCCAGACGCGCGAGGGCGGCGATGGTCCGGTCGGCCCAGTCGCCGCCGTGCGGCTCGTAGCAGTCCGCGAGCAGCTTGTGCGTGAGCTTCATGACCAGCGGGCGAGGCAGGCCGTACCTCGTGCAGGCCCGCATGATCTCGGGGCGCTCGATCAGCTTCACGAACACCCGGCCGAGCGTGTAGTACCCGCCCAGGTCGTCCTTCATCCGCGCGCCGTAGGTGGCGAGCGCGCGCTCCCGTCCGGCGGCGGTGCCCCGGGCGGCGGCCTGGACGATCGCGTCCGCGGCGACCCGGCCGGCCTGCAGGGCGTAGGCGATGCCCTCGCCGTTGAACGGGCTGATCATCCCGGCGGCGTCGCCGACCAGCATGAGCCCGCGGCCGTACAGCGGGCCGCGGTTGAAGCCCATCGGCAGCGCGGCGCCGCGCACCGGACCGAGCTGGTGGTCCGGGGTGAACTCCCACTCCGCGGGGGCGTTCGCCATCCACTTCGCGAACAGGTCCTTGTAGTCGACCTTGGTCGCGGCGGCGGTCGAGGAGACCGAGCCGAGGCCGACGTTGGCGGTGCCGTCGCCGAGGGAGAAGATCCAGCCGTAGCCGGGCATGAGGTCCGACTCGCCGGGCTTGCCGTCCCAGAGCTCGAGGTGGCTCTCCATCCACGGGTCGTCGTGCCGCGGGGTCTCGAAGTAGGTGCGCACCGCGACGCCCATCGGGCGGTCCTGGCGCTTCTCCAGGCCGAGGCCGGTCGCGAGCCGGGCGGACACGCCGTCGGCGGCGATCACGACGGGCGCGCGGTACTCGACCGGGTCGCCCGCGCGGCGGCCGTCGGCGTCCACCGGGCGGGCCTGCACGCCGACGACGCGGCCGGTGCGCTCGTCGACCAGGGGGCCGGTGACGTTGGTCCGCTCCTGCACCTTGGCGCCGGCGGCGCGGGCGTGCTCGAGCAGCAGGTGGTCGAGCGAGGTGCGCGCGCGGACCAGGCCGTACGACGGGTAGGACGACAGCTCGGGCCAGGGCAGCTCGACCACGTGGCCGCCGCCCAGGACCCGCAGGCCGACGTTCCGGATCCAGCCGTCCTGCTCGCGGAGCGGCACGCCCATCCGGACCAGCTCGGCGACGGCGCGCGGCGTCAGGCCGTCGCCGCAGATCTTGTCCCGGGGGAAGCTCGCCTTGTCGAGCAGCAGCACCGACAGGCCCGCGGCGGCGCAGTGGTACGCGGCGCTGGACCCGCCGGGTCCGGCGCCGACGACGATGACGTCCGCGTCATCGCTCTTGCCACTGTGCACAGTTCGCCCCATTTGTGAATGCCTTCACACGTGTTGACAGGGCGAGTCTAGTGATACGACCAACGATCTGTCTGCGAAGGTTTGCCTCAGTAGCGTCGCTGCTCCTGACCAGGGGTTATGCGGGACTTTCGTCCCACCATTCCGCGCTAATTGATCCCAGGATTCGTCGCGCGGTGCAGGGCGACGATGCCGCCGGACAGATTCCGGTACGCGACCGAGCCCCAGCCCGCCTCCTTGAGGAGCTTCGCCAGACCCAGCTGGTCGGGCCAGTCCTGGATCGACTCGGCCAGGTAGTCGTACGCCGCGGTCTCCCGCGCGACCACCTTCGCCACCGCGGGCAGCGCCTTGACGAGGTACCCCGAGTACACGGTGCGGAACGGCGCCCAGGTCGGCGTCGAGAACTCGCACACGACCAGGCGCCCGCCCGGCCTGGTCACGCGGCGCATCTCCTCCAGCGCGCCGACCGTGTCCACCACGTTCCGCAGGCCGAACGAGATCGTCACCGCGTCGAAGACCCCGTCCGCGAACGGCAGGGCCGTCGCGTCGCCCGCGGTGAACGGCAGGTCGGGGCGACGGCGCTTGCCGACCGTGAGCATCCCCGTCGACAGGTCGCACGGGACGACCTTCACGCCGGCGTCCGCCAGCGGCTCGCTCGAGGTGCCGGTGCCCGCGGCCAGGTCGAGGACGGTCTCCCCCGGCAGCGCGTCGAGCGCCTTCAGGGTGGCCTTGCGCCACATCCGGTCCTGGCCGAGCGACAGCACGTCGTTGGTCAGGTCGTAGCGGCGGGCGACGCCGTCGAACATCGTGGCGACGTCGTGCGGGTCCTTGTCGAGCGAGGCGCGGGGCATGGGCCCATCGTGTCAGGTCGCGCGGGCGCCTCGCGCGCGGTCGTACCCTGGTCGGCGATGACCAGCCCCCTCGACGACCGCCAGGCCGCGGCGTCCTCGCACCCCGAGCCGCTCGTGGTGCGCACCGTCCGGATCGACGCCCCGGACGACCTCCTCTCCCTGCTCCCCGAGGACGCCCCGCTCACCTGGGTGCGCCGGGGCGACGGGCTCGTCGGCTGGGGCGAGGCCGCGCGCATCGACGTCCGGGGTGCCGACCGGTTCGCCGACGCCGAGCGCTGGTGGCAGGACCTGGTCCGGCACGCCGTCGTCCGGGACGAGGTCGGGCTGCCCGGCACCGGGCCGGTGGCGTTCGGCTCGTTCGCGTTCGACGACCTGTCCGCCGCGGGCGGCGCGCTCGTGGTGCCGCGGGTGGTCGTCGGCCGCCGGGACGGGCAGTCCTGGCTGACGGTCGTCGAGACCGCCGGGACCCTCGGCCCCGCGCCGGACTGGGCGCTGGTCGCCCGGCACCTCGCCGGCCTCGCGCCGGTCCGCGCCCCCGGGGCCGTGACGTACGCGTCCGGCGCCGTCGAGGCCGAGGACTGGCCCGCCGTGGTCGCCCGCGGCGTCGCCGCCATCCGGGCCGGGGAGGTCGACAAGGTGGTGCTCGCGCGCGACGAGGTCGCCACGACCGCCGAGCCGCTGGACGTCCGGCACGTACTCGGCCGGCTCGCCGACCGGTACCCGACCTGCTGGACGTTCTCCGTCGACGGCCTGATCGGCGCGACCCCGGAGCTGCTGGTCCGCTCGGACCAGGGCCTGGTGACGTCGCGCGTCCTCGCCGGCACGATCCGCCGCACCGGCGACGACGACGCCGACCTGGCGCGCGCCGCGATCCTCGCCCACTCGTCCAAAGACCTCGAGGAGCACGAGTACGCGGTGTCCTCGGTCGCGCAGGCGCTCGCGCCGTTCTGCTCGTCGACCAACGTGCCCGACGTCCCGTTCGTGCTGCACCTGCCCAACGTGCTGCACCTGGCGTCCGACGTGACCGCGGTGCTGCGCGGGACCGGAACGGACGCCGACGGCGGCCCGCACCCCACGTCGCTCGCCCTCGCGGCCGCGCTGCACCCCACCGCCGCGGTCTGCGGCACGCCCACCGAGGCCGCACGCGACCTGATCCGGGCGATCGAGGGCATGGACCGCGCCCGGTACGCCGGCCCCGTCGGCTGGGTCGGCGCGGACGGCGACGGCGAGTGGGGCATCGGGCTGCGGTCCGCGGAGCTCGACCCGGACGACCCGCACCGCCTCCGGCTGTTCGCCGGCTGCGGCATCGTCGCGGCGTCCGACCCGGAGGCCGAGCTGGCGGAGTCCCGCGCCAAGCTGGTCCCGATGCGCACGGCCCTCGCCTCGGACTGACGGCGGGCACCGGGGCGAGCCCGGGCCAGGCGGTCCGCGCCGGACACGGGTCGCCGAGTTCGGTGCCTGTCGCCGAGTTCGGTACCTCCAGCCACCGAACTCGGCAGGGACCACCGAACCGGGCGGCGCCCAGCCCGGCCACCGCCCGGACGCGGGACGACCCCCGCGGGCGCCAGGGGTGCGCGCCGCGGGGGTCGTCGGTGGGGGTGGCGAGGTGCGGGCTCGCCGCCCCCGTGCCCGTCGGGCGGGGCAGGGGATATCCCGCCCGAGGGGCCGTCGTGGGGCCGGCGTCAGTTCTGGCCGCCGCCCTGCTGCTGCTGGAACCACTGCCAGAGCTCGTCCGGGGTCATGTTCCGCGGGTCGGTGCTGCCCGAGCCGCCCGAGCCCGAGTCGCTCGACGTCGTCTCCTGGCGCACCGCGAGCGTGACGTCCACGTCGAGGGACTTGCCGTCGCGCACCAGGGTCAGGGTGACCTTGTCGCCCGAGGCGTAGGCCCGCACGTAGCCGGTGAGCGACTCGGCGCCGCCGACGGCCTTGCCGTCGATCGCCACGATGACGTCGCCCTGCTGCACGCCGGCGTCCGCGGCGGGCGAGCCGGAGGTGACGCTCTGCACCTCCGCGCCGGCGCGGGTGACCCCGTCGGCGGTCGCCGTGTTGTCGGTCAGCCCGACACCGAGGAACGCGTGCTCCGCGGTGCCGTCCTTGATCAGCTGGCCCGCGATCATGTCCGCGAGGTCCACCGGGATCGCGAAGCCGAGGCCGATCGAGCCGGACTGGCTCGACGTGGTGGCGATCGACGAGGTGATGCCGATGACCTGGCCCTGCGCGTCGAACAGCGGGCCACCCGAGTTGCCGGGGTTCACGGCCGCGTCGATCTGGATCGCGTTCGTGACCACGGCCTCGTTGCTGCCGTCCTCCGTGGTCGACACCGGGCGGTCGACCGCCGAGACGATGCCGGTGGTGACGGTGTTCGCCAGGCCGAGCGGGTTGCCGACGGCCATGACCGGGTCGCCGACCGTCACGTCGGCGGAGGCGCCGAGCGCGGCGGGCTTGAGGTCGTCCGGCGCGTCCTGCAGCTTCACGACCGCGAGGTCCGTGGTGGGGTCGGTGCCGACGACGTCAGCCGTGAAGATCCGGCCGTCGGTCAGCGTGACCTGGACCTTGCCGTCCTGCGCCCCCGAGACCACGTGGTTGTTGGTGACGACGTGGCCCTCGGTGTCGACGATCACGCCGGAGCCCTGGGCCTCGCCCTGGCTGGTGGTGACCGTGATCGCGACCACGGAGTCCTTCACGGCGGACGCGACCGCCTGCCAGTCGGGGTTGTCCGACGTGGAGCCGGAGACCGGGACGCTGTCGTTGCTGCTCTGGCCGATCGACGCGATGCTCGCCGCGCGGGAGGAGCCGTCGTTCTCGAACGCGCCGGTCAGCGCGGCCGTGCCGAGGCTCGCGAGCACGGCCGCCGCGACGCCGACGCTCGCGACGGGCAGCCAGACGCGGTCGCGCGCGGTCCGGGTGCGGGCGGGGGTGCCGCCGGGCTCACCCGGGGCTCCGAAGGCGGCGGGGTACTCCGGGCCGCCGGTGGGGCCCTGGGGACCGTGCGGGCCCTGGGGGCCACCCGGACCCTGCGGGGCGCCGGGGCCGGCGGGGGCGCGGAACGCCGCCAGCGGGTCGTGCCCCTGCTGCGGGGCGTGCTGCTGCGGGGCGGCGTGCTGCTGCGGGGCAGCGGGCTGCTGGTGCGCCGCCGACTGCTGGTGCGCCTGCGCCGGGTGCTGCTGCGGCGCGTACTGGCCGTAGCGCGGCTGCTGCGGCGCCGGGGCACCGGGGTGCTGCGGCTGCGCGGCCGGCTGCTGCGGCGCGGCGTGCTGGTACGGCTGCTGCGGGGAGCCGGCGGCGGGGGCGGCCGGGGCCGCGGGCTGCGCCGGGGTCTGCGGGAGCTGCTGGGTGGGGGCCGGGGCGATGCGCTGCGTCTCGTCCGCGGACGGCGTCGCGTCGGCCGTCGGCGCATCGGTCGTCGGCGTGGCGGGGACGGCCTCGGTCGCAGCGGTGCCGTCCTCGGTGCGCTGCGGCTCCGGCGCGCCCTGGGCGTCGCGCGGACCCTCGGGGGTGCTGCTGCTCATGGGGTGTACCTCCTTCTTGCCGACCATCAGACCCCCCGGAACTGGAGCGATGCTCGGCAGAACCTGGGAGTCCGCTGCGAATCCACGATGACGTGGTCCGCGGCGGGTCGCACCCCGTCAGCCGGCGGCGCCGCCGCCCAGCGCGCCGCGCGCGGCGTCCCGGGCCGCCGCAGCCAGCCGCTCCCCCAGCGCCCGTCGGTCGGCGCGGTCAACCCGGACCTCGACGACGGAGGTCCCCCGACCCGGCGCCGCGAGCGCGGCGGCGAGCGCGGCCTCGTCCGAGACCCGCACGTGCCGCACGCCGTAGCCCGCGCACAGGGCGGCGACGTCGACGGCGTGCGGCGTGCCGAACACCCGCTCGAACGTGCGGGCGCGCTCGGGCGCCCCGTGCTCGAGCGTCGCGAAGATCGAGCCGCCCGCGTCGTTCAGCACCACGACCTGGAGGTCGGGCTCGGGCTCGGTGGTCAGCCGCAGCAGGCCGCCGACGTCGTGCAGGAAGGTCAGGTCGCCGACCAGCGCGCGCACGCGGCGGCGCGGCAGGCCGAGCGCGACCCCGGCGGCGGTGGACAGCATCCCGTCGATGCCGGCGAGCCCGCGGTTCGCGAGCACGAGCGGCGGCTCCGCCCAGCGGGCGACCAGGTCCAGGTCCCGCACGGGGTTCGACGACCCGACCACGAGCACGTCGCCGGGCAGCGACGCCTCCGCGACGGCCCGCACGGCCCGCGGCCCGGTGAGCGGCGGGGTGGCCCGGGTCGGCGGCGCGGCGGGGTCGTCGTCCAGCGCGGCGTCCACCGCGGCACCCGCGGCGGCGTCGGCGCGCTGCCAGGCGGCGGGCCACGCGGGGTCGTCGGCCGGCCCGTCGAACCAGGCGTCGGGCACGCCGGTGAGCACCCGGTCGGCGGCCCGTCCCGCGTCCGGCCAGCCCGAGCCCGCGGGGGCGACCACGGTCAGGTCGACGTCGTCCCGGGCGAGCAGCGCCGACACGGGCCGGGTGAGCGTCGGGCGGCCGAGCAGCACCACGGAGCGGACCCGGCCGCCCAGGGCGGGTTCGCCGAGGAGCACCCGGTAGGTCGCGGGCGCGTGCGGGCCGCCCCGGGCGCCCGAGGACGGCTCCGCGAGCAGCGGCCAGCCCGCGGCCTCCGCCAGCCGGCGGGCCTCCGGGCCGGCGCCGTCGCCCGCGACGACCACGACGGGGCCGGGCAGGTCCGCGCGGGCGGGGACGCCGGGGTCGCCCACGGCGGGTGCGGCGACGGGCCGCGGCGGGACGACGACCCGCCCGGCCGCGCCGTCGGCGGGCCACGGCTCCGGCCCGGGCACCAGCGGCTCGCGGTACGCGAGGTCCAGGTGCACGGGACCGGGGTCGCCGGTGCGCGAACCGAGCGCCGCCGCGACGGCGCGGGAGACCAGGTGCCGCAGGTCGCGGTCCTCGCCGGCACGGCCCGACGGGGCGGGGACGTCGGCCTCGAGCCGGGTCGCCGCGCCGAAGATCCCCGGCTGCACGGTGGTCTGGTTGGCGCCGGTCCCGCGCAGCTCGTGCGGGCGGTCGGCCGTGAGCAGCAGCAGCGGGGCGCCCGCGTGGTGCGCCTCCAGCACCGCCGGGTGCAGGTTCGCGACGGCGGTGCCGGACGTGGTGACGACGGCCACCGCGCGCGGCTCGCCCTCCGCCGCCGCGGCCCGGGCGAGCCCGAGCGCGAGGAACGCGGCGTCCCGCTCGTCGACCCGCACGTGCAGCCGGACCGCCGGGGCGCCGGCCGGGCGCTCCGCGTCGGGCAGGGCGGCCTCGGCGAGCGCGTAGGCCAGCGGGGCGCTGCGCGAACCGGGGGCCAGGACGACGTCCCGCACGCCGTGGGCGGCGAGCTCCTGGACCAGCACCCGCGCGGCCTGCGCGGCGGGTGCGCCGCGCACCGGACCGCGGGGCCCGCCGCCGACGGCCGGGGCCGTCACCGCGCCACCGCCCGCACCGCGGCCAGCCGCTCCGCCCAGCGCGCGGCGGTCGCCGCGTCGGCCTCCGTGGCGGCGAGCCGCTCGTCCGTCGGGACGACCGCGCGCGCGGCCGCGACGGGCAGCGCCCCGTCGACGGGCAGCAGCGGCGGGTCGGCGACGTCGTCGGTGAGCAGCTGGGCGGTCGCGAGCCCGCACGCGTACGGCAGCTCCGGGAGCGCGGCCGCGAGCGCCACGCCCGCCGCCAGCCCGACCGACGACTCCAGCGCCGAGGACACGACGACCGGCAGGCCGACCTGCTCGGCGAGGTCCAGGCAGGCGCGCACGCCGCCGAGCGGCTGCACCTTGAGCACCACGACGTCGGCGGCCTCGGCGCAGACCACCGCGAGCGGGTCCTCGGCGCGACGGATCGACTCGTCGGCCGCGATCGGCACGTGGGTGGACCGGCGCACGCGGGCGAGGTCGCGCACGGAGGCGACCGGCTGCTCCGCGTACTCGAGCCCGCGGGCGGCGCGGTCGAGGACCTTGAGCCGCTCGACGGCGGTGTCGACGTCCCAGGCGGCGTTCGCGTCGACCCGGATCGCGCCGCCGGGGCCGAGCGCCTCGCGGACGGCGGCCAGCCGGTCGGCCTCCTCCGCCGCGCCCTGGCCGGGCTCGGCGACCTTGACCTTGGCGGTGGTGCAGCCGCCCGACGCGAGCACGATCCGCCGCGCGGCGTCCGGCCCGACGGCCGGGACGGTGACGTTCACCGGGACGCGGTCGCGGACGGGCTCCGGGAACCCGAGGTCCGCCGCCTCGCGGGTCGCGCGCCACCAGGCCGCGGACTCCGCGGCGTCGTAGTCCCAGAACGGGCTGAACTCGCCCCAGCCGGCCTCGCCGCGGACGAGCACGCCCTCGCGCACCGTGATCCGGCGGAAGCGCGTCCGCAGGGGGATCGCGTAGACGTGCACGCGGCTCAGCGTAGAGGTTCGCGCGGGCCGAGCACGGCGAGCAGCAGGTCGCGGGCGGCGTCGCGGACCGGGCGGCCCTCGCTCGTGGCCGCGACCACGGCCCCGTCGACCACCCCGAGCGCGACCGCCGCGGGCACGGGCAGCCGCAGCTCGGCCAGCAGCGCCGCGAGCACCGCGTCCAGCCGGGCCCGGCCCGCTCCGAGCGCCGTCGCGAGCGCCGGGACCCGGCCCGCCGCGAGCAGCTGCTCGTAGTGGGCGCGCACGGCCGCGTCGTCGCCGGGCGGCAGGACGGCGTCGACCACGACGGCGGCGGGGTCCTCGACGGCGACCCCGTCGGCGGCGGCGGTCCGGGCCCGCGCGAGCACCGCGTCCGCATGCGCGACCCACGCGTCGACCAGGGCCGCGCCCGCCGCTCCCGCGAGGTCGTCCAGCCCGGCGTAGTAGTACGTCGTGGCCGACAGCGACAGCCCCGCGCGGGCCGCCACCGCCCGGTGGCTGAGCGCGGCCGGGCCCTCCTCGCGGACCAGGTCGGCGGCAGCGCGGGCGAGCTCGGCGCGCCGCCGGACGCCCTTGGCCGTGCCGCCGGCCGCACCGGGCGCGCCCGGCGTCATCAGTGCCCGCCGCCCGACAGGTTCAGCCCGACCACGCCCGCCACGATCAGCACGAGCGACACGATCTTGAGCACCGACACCGACTCGCCGAACAGCACGATCGCCAGGACCGCCGTCGTCGCCGCCCCGATCCCGACCCACACGCCGTACGCGGCGCCCACCGGCAGCGACCGGAGCGCCCAGCTGAGGCCGGCGAACGACAGCACCGCCAGCACCACGAACGACACGCTCGGCCACAGCCTGCTGAAGCCGTCCGACGCCTTGAGGCTCAGCGCCCAGCCCGCCTCGAGCAGTCCGGACACGACGAGCACGACCCACGCCATGGGTGATCCCTCCCCGGGATCGGGCGCGCCGGGTGGCAGAGTCCGCCGTCCCGCGCCCGTTTCTAGTACGACCGTACCAGAATCTCGCGCCGGCGTCCCGCCCTACGCTGGGCTCCGTGACCGACCCCGCCGCCGCCCCGCTGCCCCCGCGCGTCTCCGACACCTTCGACCCGAGCCGCTGGCGCACGGTCACCGGCTTCGAGGACCTCACCGACCTCACGTACCACCGGGGCGTCGCCCGGTCGGCGGACGGCGTGCGGGACCTGCCCGTGGTGCGCGTCGCGTTCGACCGGCCCGAGGTGCGCAACGCCTTCCGGCCGCACACCGTCGACGAGCTGTACCGGGTGCTCGACCACGCCCGGATGACCTCCGACGTCGGCACCGTGCTGCTCACCGGGAACGGGCCGAGCCCGAAGGACGGCGGCCACGCGTTCTGCTCGGGCGGCGACCAGCGCATCCGCGGGCGCGACGGCTACCGGTACACCGGCTCGACCGAGGCCGAGACCGCCGACGCGATCGACCCGGCCCGCGCCGGGCGGCTGCACATCCTCGAGGTGCAGCGCCTCATCCGCACGATGCCGAAGGTCGTCGTCGCGGTCGTCAACGGCTGGGCCGCGGGCGGCGGGCACTCGCTGCACGTGGTCGCCGACCTGACGATCGCGTCCCGCGATCACGCGCGGTTCATGCAGACCGACGCCAACGTCGGGTCGTTCGACGGCGGGTACGGCTCGGCGCTGCTCGCCCGGCAGACCGGGCAGAAGCGCGCGCGGGAGATCTTCTTCCTGGCGCGCGAGTACTCCGCCGAGCAGGCCTACGCCTGGGGCGCGGTCAACGACGTCGTCGACCACGCCGACCTGGAGGACGCCGCGCTGGAGTACGCGCGGATCATCGCGACGAAGTCGCCGCAGGCGATCCGGATGCTGAAGTTCGCGTTCAACCTGGCGGACGACGGCCTCGCGGGCCAGCAGGTGTTCGCGGGCGAGGCGACCCGGCTGGCGTACATGACGGACGAGGCCGTCGAGGGCCGGGACGCGTTCCTGGAGCGCCGCGACCCGGACTGGAGCCGGTTCCCCTACGCGTTCTGATGGGCGACGCCCGGGCCGGCGCGACCGGCCCGGGCGCGCCGGTCAGGAGATCGCGAGCGAGCCCGTCCCGGCGGGCACCAGCTCCACCCAGGTGTTGCCCGGTGCCAGCAGCGCGGGCGCGCCGTCGGCGGTGAACAGCTGCATCGGGGCGTCGCGCGAGTCCTTCTGCCAGCGCACGGGGATCGTCTTGCCGCCGGTCGCGAGCGTGGCCTCGCCCGAGCCGACGAGGGTGTAGGTCGGCACGACCGCCCCGTTCTGCGCCCCGAACGGCGTGCCCGGGTGCTCGGCCACGATCGAGACGACGTTGGTCGCGGACAGCCGGGCGCCGGAGGCGGCCACCGCGGGCGTCGAGCCCTCCGAGCGCTCCCAGACCGTCCCGTTCCAGGTCCACGAGGGCTTCGACTGGCTGGACAGGTCGAACGCCAGGGTGGTCGCCGGGGTGCCCGCCGCGACGGCGGTCGCGCGCTCCGCGGTCCGGGCGAACGCGAACTGCTCGCCGGGGCTGCTCTGGTGGTTCGCGTCGGCCTGCGCCCAGAGCGCGGTCGGGTCGGCGTACACGTTGTGCGGGGCCGAGCGCGACGAGATCCGGTACAGCCCCGCCGCGCCGGCGTCGTGGCTGATCACCTGGGTGGGGCTCGCCGCGACCAGGTCGAGGATGCCGGGCTGGCCGCCGGAGAACGTCAGCAGGCCGTTCATCGGCGAGACGATGTCGGGGTCCATCGGGCGGACCGAGCGGACCGGGCCGACCTCCTCGGGCACCTGCGAGTGCCACACCGCGACGAACCGGGACACCTCGAACTCGACGATCGTCTCCCACACGACGTCCGCCTGGTCCAGGCCGGACTGCGGGCGCGCGGTCGCGGTGTTCTCGATCTTGACCGCGAGGGCCGGCCGGTTCACGGGCTCGCCCGCCACGCCGGTCAGCGGCCAGGTCGGCGCGACCACGGGGTCGGGCGCGGCAGCCTTCTGCGGCTCGAGGGTCGGGGCCACGGTGGCGGCCTCCGGCGCCGGGTCCTGCCCCTGCGAGCAGCCGGCGACCAGGAGGGTCGTGGCGACCACGGCCGCGGCGGCGCGCCGCAGCCCCCGCCTCGTGCTGTGAACCATCTCGACCCTTCCGTGCCGACCGCGTGCGCGACGGCTCCCCGCCGCGCGTCCCGCGCCACTCTACGGGCGGACCTACCCTGGCCGGGTGAGCCGTCCCGTCCGCGTGGTCCCCGCCTCCCCCGCCACGGTGCCGGCGCTCACCGCCGCCCTCGCCGCCGCGCTGGACGGCACCGGCCCGGCGGTGCTCCCGGTCGAGGCCCCCGACGCGGGCGCCGTCGGGCGCGTCGAGGAGGGCGCGGGCGAGGTCCCCGACGACGTGGCGCTGCTCGTGCGCACCTCCGGGTCCACCGGCGCCCCGCGGGAGGTGATGCTCACCGCGGCCGCCCTGCGCGCCTCCGGCAGGGCGACCGAGTCCCGGCTCGCCGGGCCCGGCCGGTGGCTGCTGCCGCTCCCGCCGGCGCACGTGGCGGGACTCCAGGTCCTGGTGCGGTCCCTCCTCGCCGGGAAGGAGCCGGCCGTGCTGGCGGGGCCGTTCCGGCCGGACGCGTTCGCCGCCGCGGTGGCGCGGATGCCGGCCGCCGACGGCCCGCGGTACACCTCGCTGGTCCCGACGCAGGTGCACCGCCTGCTCGACTCGGCGCCCGGGCGGGACGCGCTCGCCGCCTTCGACGCGGTGCTGCTCGGCGGGGCCGCCACGCCGCCGGGGCTGCTCGACGCCGCCCGGACCGCGGGCGCGCGGGTCGTGACCACCTACGGCATGTCCGAGACCTGCGGCGGCTGCGTCTACGACGGCGTCCCCCTCGACGGGGTGACGGTCGACCTGGACCCCGACGACGGCCGGGTGCGGATCGCCGGGCCCGTGCTCGCCGCCGGTTACCGGGGGCGCCCGGACCTGGACGCCGAGCTGTTCGAGGTCCGGGAGGGCACCCGCTGGCTGCGCACCAGCGACCTCGGCCGGTGGGGCGACGACGGCCGGCTCGAGGTGCTCGGCCGCGCCGACGACGTGCTGGTCACCGGCGGGGTCAAGGTGCCGCCCGCGGCCGTCGAGCGGGTGCTCGCGGGGCTGCCCGGGGTCGGCGAGGTGCTCGTCGTCGGCGTGCCGGACCCCGAGTGGGGCCAGGCGCTGGTCGCCGTCGTCGTCCCCGCGGCGGGCGCTCCCGCGCCGGCGCTCGCCGGCCTGCGGGAAGCCGCTGCGGCGGCGCTGGGCGGGCCCGCCGCGCCCCGGCACCTCGTCACCGTCGGGGCGCTGCCGCTGCGCGGCCCGGGCAAGCCCGACCGGCGGGGGGCGGCCGACCTGGCAGCCCGCGCGCTCGGACGGACCTCGGTCGCCGGCGACGCGGCACCCTGACCCCCACGCCGTGCGTGCCGGGCCCGCGTTCCGGGTTACCGTCGCTGCACGCCGAACCACCCGCCGCGGCCCCGCGCCGCGGCCCCACGACAGGAGCACCATGGCCACCGCCGCCGAGTGGGTCGCCGGAGCACGCCCGCGCACCCTGCCCGCCGCCGCCGCGCCCGTGCTGGTCGGCACCGGCGCCGCCGCGCAGATCGAGGCGGCCCACCTCGGGCGCGCGCTGCTCGCCCTGGGCGTGGCCCTCGCGCTCCAGGTCGGCGTCAACTACGCCAACGACTACTCCGACGGCGTCCGCGGCACCGACGCCGACCGCGTCGGCCCCATGCGCCTGACCGCCAGCGGCGCGGCCTTCCCCAAGCAGGTCAAGGCCGCGGCGTTCGCGGCGTTCGGCGTCGCGGGCCTGCTCGGCCTGGGGCTCGTCGCGCTGAGCGGCCAGTGGTGGCTGCTCGCGATCGGCGCCCTGTGCGTCGCGGCCGCGTGGTTCTACACCGGCGGCCGGCGCCCGTACGGCTACCTCGGCCTCGGCGAGGTCGGCGTCTTCGTGTTCTTCGGCCTGGTCGCGGTGCTCGGCACCACCTACACCCAGTCCGGCACCCTGACCTGGCCCGCGTGGGTCGGCGCCGTCGCGGTCGGCCTGATCGCGTGCGCGCTGCTCATGGTCAACAACCTGCGCGACATCCCGACCGACGCCCTGGTCGGCAAGCGCACCCTCGCGGTCCGGCTCGGCGAGCACCGCGCCCGCCGCGCGTACGCGGTCATGGTCGTGCTGCCCGTGCTGCTCGGCGTCCTGTGCGCCCTGGCGAACCCGTGGGCGCTCATCGTCATGCTGCTGGCGCTGCCCGCGGGCGTCCTGGCGTTCACGGTGCTGGTCGGCGCGCGCGGCATCGCGCTGGTGCCGGTCCTCGCGGGGACCGGCATGTACGAGCTGACGTTCGGCGTGCTGCTGGGCCTGGGCCTGGCGCTCTAGCCGTCCGCGCGGGCCTCGCGCTCGGCGGCCTCGACCGCGGCGTCCTCCTCCGCGGCGTCCGCCGTCGCGGTGCGGGACAGCCGCGGGCGGTCGCCGCGCGCCTCGGAGCGGGCCTGGAGCCACAGCGCCGCCCGGTCGCGCGGGCCGCGGAGCAGCACGTAGGACAGGAGCGCCGCGAGCAGCGCCGCGCCGATCACGCCCAGCAGCCAGCCGGTGCCGGCGAGCACGAGGCCGACCAGGCAGACGACGAACAGGGCGAGGCGGAGCAGCGAGTAGGTCACGACGGGCACGGGTCCAGGGTAGGCCGATCGCCGGGACGGTCCGAGCCGGGACGTCCGGGGCGCGGCCGGATGTGACGACCTCGTGCCGGTTCGGGCGATCACCCGGCCCGGGGCGGGGTGCGCGTGCGCGGTCTGGTTAGGGTGGAGCATGGCACGCGCGCTGTTCTTCCTCGTGATCATCGGCCTGGCGGTGTACGCCCTCGCCGACATCGCCACGAGCGACGAGCGCGCCCGACGCGGTCTGCCGAAGGGCGCGTGGTTCCTCATCGCGCTGGTGCCGATCGCCGGCCCGCTCGTGTGGATCCTCACCAGCCGCGCCCAGCCCGCGACCGGCGGTGCGGGCCCCGCGCAGGGACGTCGCCCCGGCGGGTCCGGCGGCCTCGGCGGGCCCGGCGGCTCCGGCCCCCGCCGCCCCGGCCCGGTGGCGCCCGACGACGACCCCGAGTTCCTGTGGCGTCTCGACCAGGAGCGCCGGCGGCGCGAGCGCGAGAGCGGGACCGGCGACGGCAGCAACGGCGACGTCCCCGACGAGGGCGCGCGCGGCTGACCGCGGGGCGCGCGGCTGACCGCGAAGCCCGGCCGCACCCCTGACGTGCGAGGCCCGGTGCGTGCGGCTGACGGGCGAGGCCCGGTGCGTGCGGCTGACGGGCGAGGGGACCGACGCGGTCCCCTCGCAGCCTGGTCCCCACCTGGTTCTCGCGTCGCACCCCGATCGATCGGGTGGTCTCGCGAGAATCGGGTGGGGATCAGGGTCGCGCGGCGCAGGCCTGCGCCGAGGCGGCACCGCGGGGCGCGGGGCTTACCCGCCCGCCGCCGGGCGTCAGATGCCGGAGTAGGAGTGCTTGCCGGTGACGAACAGGTTCACGACGGTGAAGTTCGCCAGCACCACCGCGTAGCCGACGTACACGAAGTACGCCGCCTTGCGCCCGGCCCAGCCGCGCGTCGTCCGGGCGTGCAGGTACGCCGCGTACACGACCCAGGCGACGAACGTGCCGACCTCCTTGGGGTCCCAGCCCCAGTACCGGCCCCAGGCGTGCTCGGCCCAGATGGCGCCGCCGATCAGCGTGAACGTCCACAGCACGAAGCCGATGGCGTTGAGCCGGAAGGACAGCGCCTCGAGCCGGCGGGCGGACGGCACGGTGCGCAGCCAGGACCAGGCCGGGCCGGTGACCCGCCAGCGGGCCAGCGAGCGGCGCAGGCCGTCCGCCGACCGCCACGGGTGGTCGAGGTGCGAGCGGCCGGTCTCGCGGCCGTCCTGCAGCACCTGGAGGACCGAGGTGGCGAAAGCGACGGTGAAGATGCCGGTCGCGGCGATGGCGACGCCCACGTGGATGATCAGCCAGTAGCTCTGCAGCGCGGGCTGCACGGCGTCGGCCTGGACGTAGAACACGAGCAGCCCGAGGGCCAGGGCCAGCACGCCGATGCCCATGACGACGACGCCGAGGAACGGGATGACCCGCTTCCGCTGCACGACCGCGAGCACCACGGCGGCGACGAACGTGCCGACGAGCGTGAACTCGTACATGTTCGCCGTCGGCCACCGCCCCGCCGCGACGCCGCGCAGCACGATGCCGGCGCCGAGCAGCAGGATGCCGAGGTAGGTGGTGGTCCGGGCGATGCCGGTCGTGGCCGAGGGCGCCGTCATGGGGCGCTCGGGCTCGGCGTCGTCGATCCGTCCGGACCGCGGCGCGCCCGCGTCGGTCGTCTCGTCCGCGTCGGCCGGGACCACCAGGCCGGACGGCCCGCCGGCACCGACGGTCGCGCGGGCCGCGGCGCGCGCCTCCTTGGCGGCGGCGACCCGGGCCGCGCGCTCGGCGCGGTGCTCCGTGGACGCGGCGTCCGCCAGCCGGGCCAGGGCCGAGGTGTAGGCGATCAGGGCGATCGTGAACGCGGTCGCCGCCCCCCACACGAGCAGGGTGCTGATGTCGCCGATTGCCATGTCCCTCTACCTTCCGGTCCGGCCGGTGGGCCCGTCGACGTCCGCTCCGCGGAGCCGGTCCATCGCCCGGTCGAGCTCCGCCTGCAGGCCCACGTCGTCGCCGCGCGCCAGCGCGGCGGCGGTGACCACTGTACGGCCTGGCCCGGGACCTTCGTCCCCCGCGCGCATCCGCAGCCAGACCCGCCGGCGCGGCACGAACAGGGACGTCGCGAGCCCCGCGAACGCCAGCAGCGAGAACGTCAGCACCCACGCGAGCGACGGGTCGTGCCGGAGGTCCAGCGCGACGAACCGCGGCAGCTCGTCGAACGTCAGCGTGCCCAGGCCGTCGGGCAGGTCGACGGTCTCGCCCGGTCGCAGGTAGAGCGTGACCGGTCGGCCGTCGTCGTCGAGCGCCTGGGTCAGCCCGGTCTCGTCGAGCTGGTAGACGTTCTGCGGGACGCCGTCGTCCAGGCCGAGGTCGCCGGTCCACACCGCGAGGGCGAGCAGCGGGTCGGTGGGCTGCGGGTCGACGGAGCGGTAGATGCCGTCGCCGATCTGCTGGGCGGTCGGCAGCAGCACGCCCTGCAGGCCGATCTGCGGCCCCGAGGTCACGTCCGGCACCTTGATGACGCCCTGCGACGTGTAGACGGTGTCCTGCGGGAGGAACGGCACGGCACCGGAGTACGTCACGGTGCCCTCGGGGTCCCGCACGGTCACCTGCGGCGCGTACCCGTTGCCCTGCAGGTAGACCTTCGCGCCCGCGATGTCGAGCGGGTGGTTGACCTTGATCTGCTCCTGGACTCCCTCGGACCCCGGCTCGGTGATCGTCACGTGCGCGGTGAAGTCCCGGGACTGCAGGGTGTCGGGGTCGAAGGACGACTCGAAGGAGTCGAGGCGCATCGAGAACGGCTCGAGCGACGACGCGCTGAACCCGGAGCCGGACTCGAACGTGTCGTAGTCGCTCTGGGTGTTCGCGAACGCGCGGCCCTCGACGATGATCGCCTGGCCCCGGTAGTGCAGCAGCTGGCCGGTCGCGACGGAGACGAGCAGGCCGACCAGCGCCAGGTGGAACACGAGGTTGCCGGTCTCGCGGAGGTACCCGCGCTCGGCGGCGACGCTCCACGTGCCGCGGCCCTCGTCCCGGACGTCGACCCGGAACCGGCGCCACCAGCGCGGACCGCCCAGGGCGGCGGCGGCGCGCTCGGCGACCTCCTGCGGCGCGCCGTCGAGCTCGGCGGACGCCTGGGCGGGGAACCGGTCGAACCGGCGCGGGGCGCGCGGCGGCCGGCCGCGCATCGCCCGCAGGTGGGTGCGGCTGCGCGGCAGGATGCAGCCGACGAGCGACACGAACAGCAGCAGGTAGATCGCGGAGAACCAGACCGACGAGTAGACGCCGAAGAACCCCAGCCGGTCGAGCAGCGGGCCGAGGTCCGGGTGGTCGGTCAGGTAGGTGGCGACCTTGTCGGGGTCCTGGGCGCGCTGCGGGAACACCGTGCCGGGGACGGCCGCGACGGCCAGCAGCATGAGCAGCAGCAGGGCCACGCGCATCGAGGTGAGCTGCCGCCACGCCCAGCGCAGCCAGCCGACGACGCCGAGCGACGGCAGCTGGGGCGACGCGCCCCCGGCGCCGCCGGGCGCGCCGGGGCCGCCGGCCGGGGGCTGCTGCCCGGCGCTGAACACGTCCTCGAGCCCCTCGGGGGTGTACCCGCGGGGCGAGGTCTCGGTGGTCTGGGGGTCGCGCGTCATCTCACACCGCCGGGACGAAGGGCTCGGCGCCGGTGAGCAGGCCCTGGAGCCAGCCCGCCCACGCGGACCAGAGGCCGGTGACCAGCGCGGCACCGAGCAGGAGCAGGAGGCCGCCGCCGACCCGCATCACCGCGAGCCGGTGCCGGGCGAGCCAGTCGAGGGCGCGGCGGCTGCGCTGGAGGCCGAGCGCGACGAGCACGAACGGCAGCCCGAGCCCGACGCAGAACGCGAGCGCGAGCAGCGCGCCGCGGCCGGCGGACCCGCCGTCGAGGGAGAGCAGGAGGATCGCGGCCAGCGTCGGGCCGATGCACGGGGTCCAGCCGATGCCGAAGGTCACGCCGAGCACCGGCGCGCCCCACAGGCCGGCGCGGGGCGCGAGCACCCGGCGGCTGTCCCGCTCCAGGAACGGGACCAGCCCGAGGAACGCCAGGCCCATGACGAGCACGCCGACCCCGAGCACCCGGGACACCGGGTCCTGCCAGCGCAGCAGGAACGAGCCGAGCGACCCGGCGAGCGAGCCGTAGGCGAGGAACACCGCCGTGAAGCCGGCGACGAACAGCAGGACGCCGAGCACGAGCCGGCCGCGGGAGGTGGCGGCCGGGGCCGCCGGGGACTCGTCGGCCGCCGGCCGGGTCAGCGCGGGCTGCGCCGGGAGGGCGCCGGCGAGGTCGAGCGTCGCCGCGCCACCGCCGGCCGCGGCGGCCCGCACGCGCGGCGCCCGGGCGGTCCCCGGCGCGGAGGCGGCGGACATCCCACCGAGGTAGCCGACGTAGGCGGGGACGAGCGGCAGCACGCAGGGCGACGCGAACGACACCAGCCCGGCGAGCAGCGCCACGGGGACCGCCGCGAGCAGCGAGCCCGAGGTGGCCGCGTGCGCGAACGAGTCCCCGACGTCGGCGAGCATCACGCGGAGCCCCCGCCGTCCTCGGCGAGCACCTCGTCGATCAGCGCGCGCAGGGTCGAGCCCTCGGCCAGGCCGACGATGCGCGCGGCCACCTTGCCGTCCCGGTCGAGCACGACCGTCGTCGGCGTGGCCTGGATCGGCACGATGCCCTGCAGCGCCGCGATGGCGTTCTTGTCGCGGTCGTCGATGCTCGGGTACGGCACGTCGAAGGTCTGCTGGAACGGCTCGGCCGCCCCGGCGTCGTCGACCCCGTTGATGCCGAGGAGGTGCACGCCGGAGTCCGCGTACTCGTGCGCGATGTCGACGAGGTCGGGCGCCTCCTCCCGGCACGGCGGGCACGCCGCGTACCAGGTGTTCAGCACGACGACGTCGCCCCGCCAGTCGGCGATGTCCACGGCCTCCCCCGCGTAGTCCGTGCCGGCGACCTCGACGGGGCCCTGCCGGTCGGCGACCGCCCACTGGGTGAACGACCCGTCGCCCGAGACGTAGCCCTGGTCGGCCACGTCGGTGTCCGAGCCCGTGCCGTCGCCCCCGCCGGAGCACGCGGCGAGCGCGAGGGCGGCGCCGAGCGCGACGACGCCCGCGGCGGCGCGACGGGCGCGGCTGCGGGTCGTCATGCGCCCGCCACCGCCGAGGCGCCGGGCAGCAGGTCGGCCGCGGGCTCGGTGTAGCCGATGCGCACCAGGCGGTCGTCCTCGTACGTCAGGGAGGTCAGCGACGCGAGCGAGCACTGCCGGCGGCGCGGGTCGTGCCACAGCCGGCGGTCCTCCAGCGCGAGCCGGGTGACCCAGATCGGCAGCTGGTGGCTGACGAGCACGGCCTCGTGACCGCGCGCGGCGTCGCGGGCGCGCTCGACGACGGCGAGCATCCGGCCGACCTGCTGCCGGTACGGCTCGCCCCAGGACGGCCGGAACGGGTTGACCAGCAGCGGCCAGTGCCGGGGGTGCCGCAGCGAGCCGTCGCCGACGCCGAACGTCAGGCCCTGGAACCTGTTCTCGGCCTCGAGCAGGCGCTCGTCGGTGGTGACGGGCAGGCCGAGCGCCTCGGCGATCGGGGCGACCGTCTCCTGGGCGCGCGTCAGCGGCGACGCGAACAGGGCGGTGACGTCGCGGCGCGGCCCGTCGAGCGTGCCGGCCAGGTGCGCGGCGACGCGCTCGGCCATCTCCCGGCCCCGCTCGGACAGGTGGTACCCGTCGAGCCGTCCGTAGAGCACGCCCTCGGGGTTGTGCACCTCGCCGTGCCGCATGAGGTGGATGGTGGTGGCGACCATGGGGTCAGTCTCGCAAACCCGGCTGGGTGGTCGGACCGTGCCGGGGCGCGGGGACCCGCCGGATCAGCGTCCGGCGGCCTCCGCGTCGGCCTCGACCTGGGCGCAGCCGGCCTGCAGCGCGGCGCCGACCGCGGCCATCGCGTCGCCCAGGGCCTGCATCTGGACCGGCGAGAGCACGTCGACGAGGTGCGCGCGCACGGACTCGACGTGCGAGGGCGCGGCGTCCACGAGCCGGCGCCAGCCGGTCTCGGTCATGGTGCAGTTCACACCGCGGGCGTCCTCCAGGCAGGGGGCGCGCTCGACCAGGCCGGCGGCCTCCATGCGGCGGACGGTGTGCGTGAGGCGGCTCCGGGAGTGCGCGAGCTCGCCGGCGAGCTCCGACATGCGGAGCGTGCGCTGCGGCGCCTCGGACAGCCGGACCAGCACCTCGTACTCGCCGAGCGACAGGCCGGAGTCCTGCTCCAGCTCGTGCGCGAGCACGTCGAGCAGCCGGGCCGTGCCGTCCCGGTACGCGCGCCAGGCGCGCTGCTCGTCCGCCGTCAGCCAGCGGACGTCGTCGTGCTCCCGCGGCGCCCTGGTGGTCGCGCTCCCGGTGGTCGTGGTGCTCATCGCCGTCCTCCTCCCGCGCCGGCCTGTGACGTCGGTGGCTGATCGTCCCACAGGCCTTGCGCAGCAGGCTCCACTGTAGTAGAAATCTCAACTAACCGCAGTTGATGCTTCAACCAATACTTCGCAGGAGGCACCATGTCGACCACGACGCTCCCCACCGCCCTCACCGCCGGCACCTGGGCGATCGACCCCTCGCACACCGAGGCGTCCTTCACCGTCCGCCACGCGGGCATCTCCAAGGTCCGCGGCACCGTCGCGGTGACCTCCGGCACCATCACCGTCGCCGAGGACCTCACGCTGTCCGGCGTGACCGCCTCGCTCGACCCGTCGACCATCGCCACCGGCGACGCGAACCGCGACGGCCACCTCAAGGGCTCGACCGACTTCTTCGACCTGGAGAAGTTCGGCGAGTGGACCTTCGCCTCGACCTCGGTCGCCGCGGACGGCGAGGACTACGTCGTGACCGGCGAGCTCACCATCAACGGCGTGACCAAGACGGTCGAGCTGGCCACCGAGTTCGGCGGCGCGGCCACCGACCCGTTCGGCAACCAGCGCGCGGGCTTCTCCGCCTCGGTGACCATCTCCCGCAAGGAGTTCGGCATCACCTGGAACGCGGCCCTCGAGGCCGGCGGCGTCCTGGTGTCCGACAAGGTCGTCATCAACCTCGAGGTCTCGGCCATCAAGCAGGCCTGAGCCTCCGCACGACCCCGCCGCCCCCGGCTGCGCCCCGCGCGCACGCCGGGGGCGGCGCACGTGAGGGCCTGGTCGACCGCGTACCCCTGCCGCGGTCGACCGGGCCCTCTCGTGCGTCGGCGGCCGCCGCGACCGGGTAGCCGACGCGTCGACCGAGTACCCGCCGACTACTCGCTCGACGCGTCGGCTGCTCGCTCGGCGGAGGCGGGCGCGGGCGCGGTCAGTCGGCGGCGGGGACCGGCTCGGGCTCGGCGGCCGGGGCCTCGGCCGGCGCGGACGCGGCGCCCGAGCGCTGGCGCGCGTGGAAGCCCAGGATCTGCAGCTCCGACCCGAGGTCGACCTCGCGGACGTCCACCCCGTCGGGCACCCGGACCGTGCGCGGCGCGAAGTTCAGCACCCCGGTCACGCCCGCGGCGACCAGCCGGTCCGTAGTGGGCTGCGCGGCGGACGCGGGCGTCGCGACGATCGCCACGCTCGCCTCCTGCTCCTCGACCGCCCGCTCCAGGCCGTCGACGTGCTGCACGACGTGCCCGCCGACCTCCGTGCCGACCAGCTCCGGGTCGGTGTCGAACAGGCCGACCAGCACGAACCCGCGGTCCGCGAAGCCCGAGTAGGTGGCGAGGGCGTGCCCCAGGTTGCCGATGCCGACGATGACGACGCGGCGCTCCTCGGTCATGCCGAGCGCCTGCGCGATCTGCCGCCGCAGGTGGTCGACCTCGTACCCGACGCCGCGCCGCCCACCCGCGCCCAGGTACGACAGGTCCTTGCGCAGCTGCGCGGGGGACGCCCCGACGAGCTCGGCGAGCTGGTCGGACGACGTGGTGGTCACGCCCTCCGACGCGAGGCCGCCGAGGGAGCGCAGGTATCCCGGCAGGCGGGCGACGGTGGTCGGCGGCAGGGCTCGCACGGCGACAGCCTAGGCCTGCGGGGCCGCCGCGAGGGCGTCGACGAGCCGGTGGCGGTCGATCTGCCAGTAGCCGACCCGCACGCCGTCGACCTCGACGACCGGCAGCAGCTCGCCGTAGGCCGCCGCGAGCGGTCGCCCGTCGCGCGCCGTGCCGCCCGCGTCGACGTCCACCTCGGCCCAGGACGCGCCGCGCTCGGCGGCCACCTCGGCCACGAGGTCGCGGGCGGCGTCGCAGAGGTGGCAGCCCGCGCGGGAGTAGAGGACGACGCGGGGCGGGGTCTCGGCTGGCGGGGTCGGCACGGCACGAGCCTAGGTCCGTGACTACAGTGGCGGCGTGCCCGAGCCCACCGAGCCCCTGACCGGCGCGCCCGCGCCGACGGCGCCGACGGGGCGCGTGGCCGCGTTCTTCGACGTGGACAACACGATCATCCGCGGCGCGAGCTCGTTCCACCTCGCCGTCGGCCTCTACCGCCGCGCCTTCTTCCAGCGCTCGGACATCGTCCGGTTCGCGGTGCACCAGATCCGCTACCTGACGTTCGGCGAGAACCGGCAGCAGATCGACGAGGTCCGCCAGCGCGCGCTCGAGATCATGCACGGCCGCTCGGTCGCCGAGGTCGTGGCGATCGCCGAGGACATCTACGACGAGGTGCTCGCGCTCCGGATCTTCCCGGGCACGCAGCGGCTGCTGGACCAGCACCTGCGCGCCGGCCACGAGGTCTGGCTGGTCACGGCCACCCCGGTCGAGATCGCCGACATCATCGCCCGCCGGCTCGGCGCGACCGGCGCCCTCGGCACGATCGCGGAGCACAAGGACGGCTTCTACACCGGCCGGCTCGTCGGGGACCTGCTGCACGGCCGCGCGAAGGCCGAGGCGGTCCGGGCGCTGGCCGAGCGCGAGGGCCTCGACCTGGAGCGGTCGTTCGCCTACGGCGACTCCACCAACGACGTGCCGATCCTGTCCGAGGTCGGCTTCCCGTGCGCCATCAACCCGGACGGCCGGCTGCGTAAGCACGCCGCCGAGGTCGGCTGGCCGATGCGGGAGTTCCGCGGCCGCCGCAACGCCACCCGCCGCGGGGTCGACGCCGCGACGGTCGCGGGCTCGGTGTGGGTGCTCGGGCTGGTGGTGCGGACCGCGCGGCGCGCGATCCGGGCCCGCTGGGGCGCGCGGTGACCACGGCCGGGACCGCCGGGGCGCCGGACGCGCCCGCGACCGCCGCCCCGGTGGTCCGCCGCGCCCGCGCCGACGAGGCCGCCCCGCTCGCCGACCTGGCCGCCGCCACGTTCCCGCTGGCCTGCCCGCCGTCGTCCACGCCCGAGGACCACGCCGCGTTCATCGCCGCGCACCTCACCCCCGAGCACTTCGCGGCCTACCTGGCCGATCCGACGCGCGACCTGCTGGTCGCCGACGCCGACGACGAGCTGGTCGGCTACACGATGCTGGTCGCGGGCGAGCCGTACGCCGCCGAGGTCGCCGCGGTCGTGCCGCTGCGCCCGACGGTCGAGCTGAGCAAGTGCTACGTGCTGCCCGGCCGGCACGGCGGCGGGGTGGCCGGCGCGCTCATGGCCGCGAGCCTCGACGCCGCCCGCGCCCGGGAGGCCGCCGGGGTGTGGCTGGGCGTCAACGGCGAGAACCTGCGAGCCCAGGCGTTCTACCGGCGCTCGGGGTTCGAGGTCGTCGGCGAGCGCACGTTCCAGGTCGGCGACCAGCGGCACCACGACCTGGTCCTGCACCAGGCCCTCTAGCCCGCCTGCTCCTCCGCGGTCGTCAGCACCGGCCAGCCCTCGGCGTCCCACGCGATCTCGCGCAGCCCGAGGGTCGGCGTCCCGCCCGTGGCCGCGTCGTAGTAGTGGTACGCCAGCACGCCGCGCGACGCCGACTGCCCGCCCGGGCCGACCCGGTCCCCGGCGGTCTCCAGCAGCACGTCCCCGCCGTCGAGCAGCAGGTCCGTGCCGTCGCGCGTGACGTACGGCCCGGTGACGTCCCGCGACCGCCCGACCGCGACCTTGTACGTCGAGTCGGTGCCCTGGCAGCACGCGTCCTGGGACACGAGCAGGTAGTACCAGCCGTCGTGCTCGACGACGTACGGGGCCTCGATCGCGTGCGGCGCCGCCAGCCGGCTCGCGAGCCCCACGGGCGACGCCCCCGCCGCCGCCAGCCCGTCCGGCCAGGCCAGCTCGACCACCTGGATCCCCGACCAGTACGACCCGAACAGCATCCAGGGCGTGCCGTCGGCGTCCTCGACGATGCCGGGGTCGATCGCGTTGTAGTCGTCGGCCGGCTCCGACCGCCAGACCTCGCCGCGGTCGACCCAGCCGTAGTCCGGGTCGTCAGGGTCGAGCGTCGGGCTGGTGCGCAGGCCGATGACCGACCGGTTCGAGCCGAAGGTCGACGCGGCGTAGTAGAGGTACCAGGTGCCGTCGTGCTCGACGAGCTCGGGCGCCCAGTAGTTCACGACGCCCGGGACGGCCTCCTGGGCCCACCGCGGCGAGTCGGACGGCCCCCACGCGGTGCCGAGGTACTCCCAGGTCGCGCCGCGGTCGGTGGACCGGCGGACCTGGACGGCGCCGGCGTTCTCCCGCTGGTCGCCGGTCGAGTACACGTACCAGGGGTCGTCGCCGTCGCCGACGACGAGCGCCGGGTCGTGCACGCCGACGTCACCCGCGACCGGGATCTCGGTGGCGGCGGGCGCGCCCGAGCGGGTCGCGACCGCCGCACCCCCGGCCCCCACGAGGGCGACCGCCGCCACCGCCGCCGCGACCAGCAGGCCGCGGCGGCGGGGACGGGGCGCGCGGGCGCCGGCGGCGTCGTCCTCAGGCACCGAGCCGGACGACGTTCCACGACACCGGCGGCACCCGGACGGTGAGCCGTCCGCCGTCGATCGTCGCGGAGTCGTTGTCCCGCGGCAGCACCGCGGTGTCGTCGTCGGCGGTGGCGACCCAGGTGTGGTCCGGGTTCGACAGGCTGGTGGCGCCGAGCACCCGCAGCCCGGGGATCGACCGGGTGTCGACCTCGAGGGTCACGGTCTCCGTGGTCGAGCGGTTGACCGCGAACAGCGCGACGGCGCCGGTCTCCGGGTCCCGGGTGGCCACGGCGTCGACCAGCGGGGCGTCGCCGAACTTCGCGGTCTCGTACGTCGGGGCGTCGATCGCCACCTGCAGCACCTCGCCGGTCGCGTACTGCGAGGCCTGCGCGAACGGGTGGAACGTCGTCTGCCGCCAGACGCGGCCGCCGGGCTCGGTCATGATCGGCGCGATCACGTTGACCAGCTGGGCGAGCGAGGCGGAGTGCACCCGGTCGGTGTGCCGGAGTAGCGAGATGAGCAGGTTGCCCACCACGACGGCGTCGGCGACGTTGTACTTGTCCTCGAGCAGGACCGGCGCGACCGGCCAGTCGTCGCCCGACGGCGGCACCGACTCGGCGCGCTTCTGGTACCAGACGTTCCACTCGTCGAACGAGATGTGGATCCGCTTCGCGAGCTTCTTGTGCGCGCGCACGCCGTCGGCCACCGCGGTCACCGAGTCGATGAAGTGGTCCATGTCGACGGCCGAGGCGAGGAACGACCCGAGGTCGCCGTCCTCCTCGGCGTAGTACGCGTGCGCCGAGATCATGTCGACGTGCTCGTAGGTCTCCGAGAGCACCGTCTGCTCCCACTGGCCGAACGTCGGGATCGGCACGCCGGACGAGCCGCAGGCGACGAGCTCGAGGTCGGGCTGGATCATCCGCATGGCGCGGGCGGTCTCGGCGGCGAGCCGGCCGTACTCGTGCGCGGTCTTGTGCCCGATCTGCCACGGGCCGTCCATCTCGTTGCCCAGGCACCAGAGCTTGATGTCGTACGGCTCGGCGGCGCCATTGGCCCGGCGCTGGTCGGACAGCGCGGTGCCGCCCTTCACGTTGCAGTACTCCAGCAGGTCGAGCGCCTCCTGGACGCCGCGGGTGCCGAGGTTGACGGCCATCATCGCCTCGGTGCCGGAGGCCTTGGTCCAGCGCATGAACTCGTCGACGCCGACGAGGTTCGGCTCGGTGGAGTGCCAGGCCAGGTCGAGCCGGCGGGGGCGCTGGTCGCGCGGGCCGACGCCGTCCTCCCAGCGGTAGCCGGAGACGAAGTTGCCGCCGGGGTAGCGGACCGTCGAGACGCCCAGCTCCTTGGTCAGCCCGATGACGTCGGCGCGGAACCCGTCGGCGTCCGCGGTGGGGTGCTCGGGGTCGTGGATGCCGGTGTAGACGCAGCGGCCGAGGTGCTCGACGAACGCGCCGAACGTCCGGCGCCGGACCGGCCCGACGCGGAACGCCGGGTCGAGGGTGAGGGTGACGGTGGTCATGTGGGGCACAGCTCCTTCGCTGTCCGATCTACATCGTTGTAGGACGATCGTGCCCGCCGGAGCGGGACCCGTCAACCATGGCACCGCAAGGCACCTACTCACCGCACCCCGGCCGTGACCAGACCGTTACTTGACCACCCCGCGTGACCCGTGCCACTCTCTCCAACGTTGTAGTGCAACGATGTAGAACACGAGGTCAGAGCCGCCCTCGCAAGTCCGGTCCGCCACCGACGGCCGACCGGCGCGCGCTCGACCTCGCCCGGTCCACCAGTGGAGGCAACGGCGCGATGACCACGAAGACCCTGCGGGCGGCGGCCCTGGCCCTCGCCGGGGCGCTCGCCCTGACGGCGTGCGGCTCCGGCGGAGGCGACGACGGCGGCGGCTCCGGCGACGGAGAGAGCCTGACGTTCATGTTCCGCGGCGGCGCGGACGAGAAGGCCGCGTACCAGGCCGCGATCGACAAGTTCACCGAGGACACCGGCGTGAAGGTCCAGATGACCGTGACCGACGCCGACCAGTACGCCACCAAGCTCCAGGCGGCGGTCTCGGGCAACAAGGTGCCCGACGTGTTCTACATCGAGCAGGCCAATCTGCAGTCCTACGTGGCGTCCGGCGTGCTGCTGGACATCACCGACCAGGTGGAGGAGGCCGGCGTCGACCTCGACAACATCTGGGAGTACGGCGTCGACTCCTACCGGTTCGACGGCACGCTGCAGGGCACGCCCGAGGGCCGGCTGTACGGCCTGCCGAAGGACGTCGGCCCGTTCGCCTTCGGCTACAACAAGACGATGCTCGAGGCCGCGGGCATCCCGCTGCCCGACCCCGACGTCCCGCTGAGCCTCGACGAGTTCCGCGACATCGCCAAGCAGCTGACCACCGACACCGACGGCGACGGCGCGGTCGACCAGTGGGGCACCGGCCTCAACGTGCAGTGGAACCTGCAGTCGATGGTGTGGAGCAACGGCGGCGACTGGACCAACGAGGACCGCACCGAGGTCACCGTCGACACCCCGGAGTTCGCCGAGGCGCTGCAGTACTTCGCCGACCTCACCACGGTCGACGGCGTCACCCCGAACGCGTCCGAGGCCGCGACCCTCGACACCTACCAGCGGTGGATGGCCGGCGAGATCGGCTTCTTCCCGGTCGGCCCGTGGGACGTCAGCGTCTACAACGACCTGGACTTCGAGTACGACCTGATCCCCTGGCCCGCCGGCAGCACCGGCGAGTCCGCCACCTGGGTCGGCTCGCTCGGCATCGGCGTCTCCGCCACCTCGGGCAACCCCGACGCCGCGGTGCAGCTCGCGACCTACCTGTCCGCCGACCCCGACGCCCAGCAGACGCTCGTCGACGCGAACATCCAGATCCCGAACCTGATCGACGTGGCCGAGGAGTGGGCCGGAGCGGCGGACGCGAAGCCCGCCAACCGCCAGGAGTTCCTCGACATCGTGCAGGACTACGGCCGCGCCATGCCGGCCTCGTTCACCTACGGCGCCGAGTGGTACGACGAGCTCTGGGTGAACATCCAGCCCGTGCTCGACGGCAAGCAGACCGCCGCGGACTACCTCGCCGAGGTCCAGCCCAAGATGCAGGCGCTGCTCGACGAGTCCAACGCCAACGCCGAGATGGCCGGCGGGGCCTGACCACCCCACCCCCGCTCCCCCGCCGCGCCGGCGCACCGCCCCTCCTCGGGCGGACCCGGCGCGGCGGGGCCGCCCTCGTGAAGGAGCACCGGGATGTCACGGACCACCGCTGAGCCCACCCCCGTCCCCACCGCGCCGGCCGCCGGCATCGTCCCGCCCGCCGGCGACGACCGCGGCTCCGCGCTGCACGCCCGGCAGGCCATGCGCCGCCTGCACCGCACCGAGCACCGCTGGGCCGCCGCGTTCGTCGCCGCCCCGGTGATCGGCTTCCTCGTCTTCACGCTGTACCCGCTGGGCTACGCGCTGTACGCGTCGCTGACCCGGTGGAACGGCCTGACGGCGCCGCAGTTCATCGGCCTCGACAACTACGTGGCCCTGCTCGGCGACGAGTACTTCCGCAAGACGCTGTGGAACACCGCGTTCTACATGATCGGCATCCCGATCGGCCTGGTGCTGGCGCTGCTGCTGGCCATCGCGCTGAACCGGAAGATCCCCGGGCAGACCGCGTTCCGCACCATCTACTACGTGCCCGTCATCTCGTCGCTGGCGGCCATCGCGATCGTCTGGCAGTTCGCCTACAACGGCGACTTCGGCCTGGTGAACCAGGTGCTGTCGTGGTTCGGGGTCGACGGCCCCGACTGGCTGCAGAACACCGCGACGGTGAAGCCCGCGATCATCCTCATGGCCGTCTGGAAGGGCCTCGGGTACTCGATGCTGCTGTACCTGGCGGCCATCCAGTCCGTGCCCCGCTCGCTCTACGAGGCGGCCTCCCTGGACGGCGCGAACGGCTACCACCGGTTCCGGTGGATCACGCTGCCGATGGTGCGCCCGGTGACGTTCTTCCTGGTCGTCACGAACGTCATCGCGGGGTCGCAGATCTTCACCGAGATCAACATCATGACGCCGACCGGCGGGCCCGAGTTCAGCTCCGCGTCGATCGTCTACTACATCGTCCGCAAGGCGTTCAAGTACCAGCAGATGGGCTACGCCACGGCGATGGCCGTCGTGCTCGGGCTGATCGTCCTCGTCGTCACCCTCATCCAGTTCCGCCTCAACCGGCGCAACTCGTTCAGCATCGACTGAAGGGGCTCCGAGCACTCATGAGCCGCAAGACGCCGATGGGCACCACCGCCCAGAACCGCGTGGTCAACACCATCCTGTTCGTCGTGCTCGCGCTGGGCGCGGTCGTCATGATCGCGCCGCTGCTGTGGATGGCGACCACCGCCCTCAAGACCAAGGCCGAGGTGTTCGCGCTGCCGCCGGTCTGGATCCCGGACGCGCCCCAGTGGGACACGTTCGTCCGGATGTGGACCGAGGCGCCGATCCTGTCCGGCTTCAAGAACAGCATCATCGTCGCCGGCACCGTCACGATCGTCGGGTCGATCACCTCGTCGCTCGCCGCGTTCGCGCTGGCGAAGATGCGGCTGCCGTTCAAGAACGCGATCTTCCTCGGTCTGCTGACCGGGCTGATGATCCCGTTCCCGACGCTGATGATCCCCCAGTTCGTGATGTTCTCGAAGATCGGCTGGGTCGACACCCTGCTGCCGCTGATCGTGCCGCTGCTGTTCGGCAACATCGTGATGATCTTCTTCCTGCGGCAGTACCTGTCGAGCGTGCCCGACTCCATGGTCGAGGCCGCCAAGATCGACGGGGCGTCCTACCTGCAGGTGTTCCGGAAGATGATCTTCCCGCTCATCCGCCCGGCCATCGCCGCGCAGTTCATCCTCTGGTTCATGACGATCTGGAACGACTACCTCGCGCCGATCCTCTACCTGAACACCGAGTCCAAGCAGACGCTGCAGGTGGTCATCGCCAACCTCAACGTCGAGTACGCCACGCAGCGGGACTACCCGCTGATCATGGCGGCGTCGTTCGTGGCGCTGCTGCCGATCCTGGTCGTGTTCCTGATCTTCCAGCGGCAGATCATCGAGTCGGTCGCGCTGACGGGGGCCAAGGGATGACGCTGACGGAGCCGGGCGCGGCGGTCGCGGACGCCGCGCTCGAGGCGACCGCGGGCTGGGGCGCGCGGCACGCGCACGACCCGACCGCGGTGCGCGACGACGACGGCACGTACTGGCTGTTCTCCACGGACGCCTCGGGCGCGGGGCCGCTGCCCCGGGCCGGGGTGCAGGTGCGCCGGTCCGAGGACCTGGTCACGTGGACCTTCCACGGCTGGGCGCTGGACGGCGTGCCCCCCGACGCGGCGGCCTGGACGGGGGCCGGGGGGCTGTGGGCGCCGGACGTCGTGCGGGTGCCGGACGCCGTCGCGGTGCCGGACGACGAGCGGTGGCGGATGTACTACTCCGCGTCGAGCTTCGGGTCCCGCACCTCGGCGATCGGGCTCGCGACGGCACCGCACCCCGCGGGGCCGTGGACCGACCGCGGGCTGGTTGTCACCAGCCGGCACGACGTCGACGGTCCCAACGCGATCGACGCGAACGCCGTGGTGGACGCCGACGGCCGGCACTGGCTGGTCTACGGCTCGTTCTTCGGCGGCATCCACGCGCTCGGGATCGACCCCGCGACCGGGTTCGTGCTCGGCTCGGGCGGCCGCCCGAGACCCGGCCCGGGCCTGCTGCTGGCCCGGCGGCCGCACGCGGTCGAGGCCGCGGTCGAGGGGGCGTTCGCGCTCCCCCGGCCGGGCGGCGGCTACGCCCTGCTCACGTCGTTCGACTCGCTGTTCGGCACCTACCACCTGCGGGTCGTCGCCGGGCCCTCCGTGACCGGGCCGTACGCCGACGTGCGCGGGCGGTCCGCGACCGACGTCGAGGCCGACCCCGTCGGCAGCACCGTGCTGGCCGGGCACCGGCTGGCGGGCGGGCGCGGCTGGCTCGCGCCCGGGCACGCGTCGGTGCTCACCGAGGCGCTGCCGGGAAGCTCCTCGCGGCAGCTGCTCGTGCACCACGTGCGCGACGCCGACGACCCGACCCAGCACGAGGTGCAGGTCCGGCGGCTGGTGTGGACGGCCGGCGGCTGGCCGCTGGTGTCGCCGCAGCCGTGGGCCGGCCCCGGCCGGGAGCAGGACGACGAGGCGGCGTGGCCCGCGACCGTCGCCGAGCTCGCGGGCACCTGGGAGGTGGTGACGTTCGCGCGCGGGGACGCGTTCACCGCGTCGGCGTCGCGGGTCGTGGGGGCCGAGGGGCCGCCCGGGGCCGTGGCGCTGGGGCGCGGGCGCTTCGCGTGGGACGGGTCCGCCGACGGGGGCGGCCGCCCCGTGGAGGCCGTGGCGTTCCCCGCCTGGGACGGGGTACGGGGTCGGGCGACGCTCGCCTGCGCGGCGCTCGACACCGGGACCGGGGTGGTGGCCGTGGGCACGCTGGTGGAGCCGACGGGGTCGGGGTCGGCGGGTGCCGGTCCGGCGGTCGTGGAGCCCGCCCCGTGAGCGCCGCGACCGAGGCCCGGCGGCGCGTGCCCGTGCACGAGGGCGGCGAGGACGTCGGCGGCTGGGCCGGGGCGGTGATGCGCTGGCTGCGCGTCGCGGCCCGGCTGGTCGCCGTGAACCTGCTGGTCCTGGCCGGCGCGCTGCTCGGCGGCGGCGTCCTGGGCCTGCTGCCCGCGCTCGCCGCGGCGGCGACGGTGCTGGGGGCCGTCGCCGCGGGCGAGCCGCCGGAGTCGGTGTGGCGCGCGTTCTGGTCGGAGTACCGGGCCGGGTTCCGGCGCGCCAACCGGCTGGGCTGGCCGCTGCTGGTCGTGGGCGCGGTGCTCGTCGCGGACGCGCTGGCGCTGCCGGTGCTCGCGTCGGCCACGGGGTCGACCGGCCCGGCCGCGGTGGCCGCCGCGGGGCTGCTCGCGCTCGGCGCGGGGCTGCTCGTCGTCGGCGCGTGGTTCCTCGCGGTGCTGCGGCGCTACGACGAGCCGTTCGGCCGCACGTGGCGGTTCCTCCTGCTGGCGCCGCCGACGTCCCCCGGCACCGCGCTCGCGGTGCTGGTGACGCTGGGCGCGCTGGCGTTCGCGGGCTGGCACCTCACGTTCCTCGTCCCGCTGGCGAGCGTCTCGGCGGCCGTGCTCCTGACGGGCGTCCTGGTCGACCGCCGCCTGGACGCGATCGACACCCCGAACCGCTGACCCCGGGGTCCTCCCCTCGAGTGGAGCGTTCTGCCCGACACGCCCGGGGTGTGTCGGGCAGGACGCTCCACCCATCTCCACCCGGGGGCGCGGACGGGCGAGTGGGGCCGTCGACGGGCGGGGCCGGGCGCGGTCGGCGAGCATGGGGCGTGGCCTCCGACCTGCACGCGAGCACCCCCGAGAACGCGACCGGGAGCACCCCGGCCGGCCCCGCCGAGCACGGCCGACGCCCGACCCGCGGCCGGTGGCTCGTCGCCTCGACCGAGTACGCCGGGCTCACCCCGTACACCGGCGGCATCGGGCGGCACTACGCCTCGCTGCTGCCGGCGCTCGTCCGGCAGGGCGCGGCGGTCGACCTGCTGGTGCTGGCGGACGGCCCCCTGCTCCCCGACCCCGACCTCGGCGGCGTCCGGCTGGTCGGCCACGTCCGCCCGCCGCGCGCGCGGGTCCCCGCGCTGCTCGCCCGCGCGGCCGCCGTGCGCCGCGTCGCCCGCGCCGGCCGCTACGACCGGGTGTTCCTGCCCGAGTGGGCGGCGCTCGGGGTCGGGCTGCCGGCCGGGGCGCCGCTGCTGACCAACCTCGCGACGAGCACCCGGCTGGCGAACGAGGTCGCGGGCTTCACGCCGCGCTCGTTCGGGCCGCGCGGCGGGGCCGTCGTCGCGGTGCAGAGCCGGCTCGAGGACCGGCAGGTGCGGCGGTCGGCGGGCCTGGTGGCGATCTCGCGTGCGATGCTCCGGTGGACCGAGGGCGCGTTCACCGGGCTGCCGCCCGCGCGGGTGGTGCGGAACTGCATCGACGTGGCGCACGTGCGCCGTGCGGCGGGGGCGGCGGCGCTGCCCCCGGGCTGGCCGCAGGACGGGTCACCGGTCGTGCTGTTCCTCGGCCGGCTCGAGCGCCGCAAGGGCGTCACCGACGCGTTCGCGGCGTTCGCGGAGGTCGCACGCCGGCACCCCACGGCGCGGCTGGTGCTGGCGGGCGCGAGCGGGGACCGGCGGTTCGAGCCCGACCGTCCGACCCTGCTCGGGATGCTGCCGCCCGGGGCCCGCGACCGGGTGACCTGGCTCGGGCACGTCGACGACGACACGCTCTACCGGGCGGTGCGGGAGGCCGCGGTGACCCTGTGCCCCTCGCGCTGGGAGGGGTTCGGCAACGCCGCGCTGGAGGCCAAGGCGATCGGCGGCGCGGTCGTCGTGACGACCGGCAGCGGCTACGACGACTTCTGCACCGACGGCGAGGACAGCCTCATGGTGCCGCCCGCCGACCCGGCCGCCCTGGCGGGCGCGGTGCTCCGCCTGCTCGACGACCCGGTGCTGGCCGCGACCCTCGGCGCCCGGGCGGCCGCGGGCGCGGACCACTGGACCGCCGACCCGGTGGCGGCCGACCTCCTGGACGCGGCGGACGCCCTCCTGGGCCCACCCGTCGCCTGACCCCGCTCGCCCCCGCCCCCGCCCCGCCCCCGCGCCGAGAGCGCAGTCGACACGTCCAGCGAGTAGCCGGCGACTACTCGCCCAACGTGTCGATTGCACTCTCGCGATCGAGGGGACGCGCGCGACGCACCGAGGGCGACGCGCGCCGGGCGCGCCGCGCGGGCGCGCCGCGCGGGCGCGACGCGCGGGTCAGGCGCGGTGCCAGGTGGTGCCGTCCCAGCGGATCGCGCCCGCCTCCGCGAACGCGCGCAGCCAGCCCTCCATCGGCCACCGGCCCCAGCGGCGCGCGAACCGCGCGCCGTTGCGCAGGACGTCGTCCAGGTGCTGCCACGGCGGGCTGCTCGTCGGGTGGTGCTGGTGGTAGGCGTGCGCGCCGCCGACCCAGGCCAGCGGCACACCCGCCGCGCGCAGCGCGTAGCCGTAGTCGGTGTCCTCGCCGCCGTAGCCCTCGTACCCCTCGTCGAACCGGGGGCCGTCCGCCCAGCGCCGCGCGGTGAGGGCGAACGACAGCGACCAGAACAGGTCGTACCCGCCGTCCCCGGCCACGACGACCTCGCCGTCCGCGGGCGCGGGCCGCGCCGGGTGCGGGCGGGTGGCGGCCGCGAGCGCCGCCGGGTCGTCGACGACCGCGCCGGCCGGCAGGTAGGTGACCGGCCCGCACAGGACGGCGTCCGGGTGCACGTCGGCCGCGGCGGCGTACCGGTCCAGCAGGTCGGCCCCGGGCACGCAGTCGGCGTCGAGCAGGACCAGCAGGTCGGCGCCGAGCGCCACCGCCCGGTCGGCGCCCGCGTTCCGCGCCGCCGCGAGCCGCAGGCCGTCCGGCCCGGGCGGTACCCGGAGCACCGCGTCGGCGTCGAGGGCGGGCGGCTCGTCGGCGCCGACCCACACGACGACCGCGAGCACCGCCGGGTCCCGCCGGACCGCCGCGAGCTGGCGCCGCAGGTGGTCCACCCGCGGGGCCGAGCACAGGGTCACGACGGCCCGCCGACCCGCCCGGCGGGGCCCGTCGCTCCCGGGAACGCCGGACGCGCCGGGCACAGGCCCGCGAGGCACGGACGTCCCCTCCCCGGACGCGGCCTCCCCGGCCTCCGTCACCACGCGCCCCGCCCGCGCGCCACGTCCGCGATCGCCTCCGCGGCCCGCGCCGCCGCGCCCGACGTCCCCCACACCGACCAGTCGGGCTCCAGCGCCTCGGCCCGCTCGAGCACCTCGGGCCAGCGCGCCGGCTCCGGCCACGCCGGCTCGACGACGGCGAGCCCGGCCCGCCCCAGTGCGCGGGCGGTGACCGCCTGCTCGTCGAACGGCCGGTCCTGCGGCACGACCACGGCCCGGGCCCCGGCGACAGCGAGGTCCGCGACCGAGTTCTGCCCGGCGTACGACACGACGGTCCCGGCGGACGCCAGCGCGTGCCACGGGTCGTCCGTCCACGTCCCGCCCGCCCCGAGCGCCGTCCACCGGTGACCGGGCGTCACCCGCGCCGCGGCGTCGAGGTGCTCCGCGGTCACGCCCGAGCCGCCCCGGCCGCCGAGCACCAGCACCCCGTGGCGCTCGCCGGCGGGCACCTCGCGGCCGTCGAACCGGCTGATCCCGCCCGTGAACACGACCCGGTCGCGCACGGCGTCCAGGTGCGGGGCGGGGACGACGTCGGCGGGCCACGGCGCGAGCACCCGGGCGGCGGCGCGCAGGCCGAGGGCGTGCGGCTCGTCGTCGCGGACCCCCGGCTGCGCGACGAGCACCGGCGGGACGCCGAGCAGCCGGGCGAGCACGGTGACCTCGACCGACACGTCGACGACCACCGCCGCGGCGCCCCGGGTGTCGAGCTCGCGGGCGATCCGCGCCAGCCGCCCGCGGTGGCCCGGGTGCAGCAGCGGCGCCCAGTGCAGCAGCCCGCCCGCGGCGGGGTCGGCGTCGGCCGGGCTGCGGCCGGTGCCGGGGTCGGGCTCGTCGTCGCGCTCCAGGCGGACCCAGTCGACGTGCGCGGGCAGCCCCGCGGGCTCCGGCAGCGTGCTCAGGGCCACGACCTCGGCGTCGAGGTGCGGCGCGACGGCGCGCAGCCGGCCGAGGTGCCCCGACCCGTGGTGGTGCACGTACCAGGCGACGGTCGGCCGGGTCACGCGATCAGCTCCGCGCCGGTGCCGCGCTGGGCGACCAGCGCGCGGAACACCCGCTCCAGGGCGTCGACCCGGGCGTCGAGCCCGTAGTGCCGGCGGGCCGAGGCGCGCACGGCCACCCGGAAGCCCGGCTCGGCCGCGGCCCGGGTGGCGAGCCGGCCCGCGGCGTCCGCGAGGGCGGCCACGTCGCCCCGGGGCACGGCCGACATGCCGGTCGCGGTGCGCGCGATCTCCCGGATGCCGCCGGCCCCGAACGCCGCGACCGGCGTGCCGCACATCAGCGCCTCGGGACCTACGAGCCCGAACGGCTCCTCCCAGGCCGGCGTCCCGAGCGCGCACGCGCTGCGCCCGATCAGGCGTGCGAGGGCGGGCTGCTCCAGCAGGCCGACGTACCGGACGCCGTCGCCGACGTGCGGCAGCACGTGCCGCTCGGCGTACTCCCGGTCGCCGATCCGGCCCGCGATGGTCAGCTCGCGGCCGAGCAGCCGCGCCGCGTCGATCGCCAGGTGCGGCGCCTTCTCCGGCACGAGCCGGCCGGACCACACCAGGCCGTCGCCACCCGGACCGGCCGGCCAGTCGGCGGCGTCGATCCCGTTCGGGAGCACGGTGGCGTCGACGACCGGCGCCCACTCGCGCCGGGTGTGCGCGCTGACCGCCAGGAACCGGGTGCCGCGGGCGTGCGCGGCGGCGTCCACCAGCTCCGGCTCCAGCGGCGTGTGCAGCGTCGAGACCATCGGCACCCCGAGGTCCGCGGCTCGGCGGAGCGGCAGCCCGTGCAGGCAGTGGTTGGAGATGACGTCGTACCGTGCCGGGTCCCGGGCGACCACGTCGAGCGCGCGGTCGAGCGCGGGGACGGACCGCTCGAGGTACGCGTCGGGGTAGTGCGAGTCGGTGGCGCGGGCGCCCGCGGGCCAGTCGAGGGTCGGGAGCGCGAACTCGGCCGGCCCGCCCTCGAGGAAGTCGGAGCCCTGCACCGCGATGAGCGAGACCTCGTGCCCGCGGGCGCGGAGCGTGCGCACCTCGTTCCACACGGCCGACTCCAGACCGCCGGCGTGCGGCTGCCGGATCGGGAAGCGCAGCGGCGCGACGACGACCACCCGCAGCGGGGAACCGGTCACCGGGACCCCCCGGCGAGCAGGTCGCGGTACAGCGCGGCGTGCTGCTCGGCGGCGGCGCGGTCGGCCGTCAGCCGCTCGGCGCGCCGGTCGCGGACCAGCGCGGCGCGCTCGGTGGTCCCGGGACGGGTCGACGTCTCGGCGGCGAGCAGCCGGCGGAGGGCACCCGCCAGCCCCGCGGCGTCGCCGACCGGCCCCGACGTCTCGACCGAGCCGTCGGGGTGCTGCTCGGCGTAGTAGCCGACGGCCGGCGCCGCGACGGGGACGCCGAGGTCCCAGCAGAGCTCCAGCCAGCCGGAGTGCGTGCCGTGCGCGTAGGGCAGGACGCACGCGTCCAGCCCGGCGAGCGCGGCGGCGAGCGCGTCGTCGTCCAGCCGGTCGTGCTCGACCAGGTCGACCGCCGAACCGGCCGCGGCGCACAGCGCGCGGACCTCCGCGCGCGCCGCCTCGTCCCGGACGGCGCGGTGCAGCCGCACCTCGGCCCGGACGGCCACGCCGGACGCGCGCAGGTCGGCGACGGCGGCCAGCAGCGCGCGGGTGGCGGCGGGGGCGTCGACGTTCGGGCGGAGGTCCTTGAGGTGCAGGCCGACGACGCGCTCGCCGCCGGGCGCCGGCGCCCCGCCGCCCTCGGGGACCTCGCCCAGCAGCCGCGGGTGCGGCACGACCCGCGCGTCCCGTCCCCAGCGCGCGCGGATCTCGGCGGCCGCACCGGGCGTGAGCGTGACCAGCGCGTCGGCGCCGGGCACCAGCACGTCGAGCTGCGCGCGGTACCCGTCCTGGTCGGTCAGCTGGGGGTGCTCCAGGTCGTGCACCGTGACCACGACGGGCCAGCCCTGCTCGCGCGCCGCGGCCAGCGTGCGGGCCAGGTGCTCGGGCGCGAACGACTCGGTGCCGAAGTGCACGTGCAGCAGGTCCGCCTCGGCGGCGTGCGCCCGCACCCACGCCGGGTCGAGCACGACGGGCGGCCACCAGCGGCCCGGCTCCGCGCCCGGCGGGGTGGGATCGGGTAGCAGCTCGACCCCGGCCGCGGCCGTGACCCGCGCGACGTACGGGTGGCCGGCGGGCACGGAGGCGACGCGGACCGTGCGGCTCGTGGACCGCGGCGCGCCGGCGGTCGGTGCCAGGAGCTGCGACATGCGGTCCTCTCGTCGTCGCGGGCGCGCTGCCCGGTCCCCGAGCAGCGCGGCGTCGCGGTGGTGCGGGAAGTGTCGCGCGGTTGCCGCCTCCCCGCGACTCGACCACGATTGCCGCGATGACCAGGACCGACACCCCCGCGCTCCTCCTCACGGGCCCGCCGCGGCACGGCGTCGTCCGGTACGCGGGCGACCTCGCCGCGCACGTCCGCGCCCTCGACGCGGACGCACCTGTGCTGCGCGTCGAGGACCCGGCCGACCTGCCGGCCGCGGCCGCCGGGCTGGGCCGGGCGCACCTGCACGTCACCGACCGGCTGCTCGGGCCCTCGCCCGACGCGGCGGCCGACGTGGTCGAGCGGCTCGCGGCGGCGTGCCGGCTCACGGTCACGCTGCACGATGTCCCGCAGGAGTCGGACGGCCCGCGCAACCTCCCCCGGCGCACGGCGGCGTACGCGCGGGTCGCCGCGGCGGCGGCCGGGGTCGCGGTGAACAGCCGGCACGAGGCGCTGCTGCTCGCGGAGCACGGGGTGCTGGCCGCCGGGCGCGCGCAGGTCGTGCCGCTCGGCGCCGCCGCCCCCGCCGGCGCACCCCTCGGCTCCCACGTCCCGCCCGGCAC
>NZ_JAGXJG010000190.1:0-299 GCF_019091725.1 Cellulomonas sp. GbtcB1
GGTGTCCCTGAACCAGGGCGTCTACTTCTCGATGAACGCGCCCGCCGTGATGACGGAGGGCACGTCCATCGGCGCCGAGGCCGCGATCGCCGACCTGGGCGTCACCGACGCGGCGGGCGACCCGGTCGAGATCCGCTGGGACTCCGAGGACGCCGCCGGGAACCCGGTGTCGCTGACCGGCGCCGAGGCCCTGGACAAGGTGGCCGAGGACGTCGGCGAGCCGTCCGTGGTGTCCCGCACCGGCGGGGCGCCGACCCTCGCCGTCGGGATGGCGAACATCCTGCACCAGGTGGTCGGCG
>NZ_JAGXJG010000191.1:0-298 GCF_019091725.1 Cellulomonas sp. GbtcB1
AATGATACGAATTGAAGTCAATTACTTTTAAAGATTCCTCGTATTAGTCATGTTATTATACATTGTTATTACTTGCAATGTTGGAAATTATTGAATCTGACATATATTAAAGATTAAATTTTGCATACATCTTGGAGACTATGCAAAAATTGCATTCATATATTCTTTGAAATATCGTAAAAGATATTGTTGAATAATTTCTTATATTTTTATGGATGAACAAGTAATAAATTTTTAAGAAATTTATAATAATGTTCTACTTGTTCAACGTCATTCCACGAAGTGAATGTAATGATTT
>NZ_JAGXJG010000192.1:0-298 GCF_019091725.1 Cellulomonas sp. GbtcB1
ATAGTCTATTATGCACACGTATAAAATAAAATAAAATAACACTCAAGCGTGTAACATATATTGTCTTGACATTACTTTTGACACGTTAAATTTTTTAAATTTCTCAAAAATTTACATTAAATCTTAAATACTACAGTGTATACTGACATAAAAAAATTAAAATTAAACCTACAATTTTGAAAAATTAGGTTTCAACCAACCTAAATATCATTTCAAAATTTGCTAACTACTTTTAAAATTCAAATGTTATTTTATAAATAAAAATTAAATAAAAAATTAGAAAAGACAAATCAATATC
>NZ_JAGXJG010000193.1:0-296 GCF_019091725.1 Cellulomonas sp. GbtcB1
TGGGACGCTACGGCCCCGGTGCCCGGCATGTCGCTGGGCGTGCTGGCCGACGCCGTCGGGGCGTCGTCGATCTACTCGGCCCGGGCCGTCTACCCGGTGCCGAAGCCCGGCGACAACCCGTTCTCGACGCCGCAGGGCCCCTCGCTGGCGGTCATGCTCACCCAGTCGCTGGGGATGCTGCTGCTGCTCGCCGTGTGCCTGCCGACCGACGGGCTCGGCATCGCCGCGGTCGTCACGGGCCACGCGCTGCTCCAGGTGCTGACCCTGGACGTCGGCCACGGCTCGGACGGGGCGGC
>NZ_JAGXJG010000194.1:0-296 GCF_019091725.1 Cellulomonas sp. GbtcB1
AGCCTCATGCGGCGTCCGTCCCCTCGGTCCCGGAGTCCACGGCCCGCAGCGCCGGGAGCAGGTGCTCGGCCGCGAGGTCGACGACCGCGTCCAGCGACGACGGCGGGTGCGTCACCGTCGGCGCGGCGTCGTCGTGCTTGCCGTGGTCCGGCCGGACGACGGTCGCCACCTGGTGCAGGTAGACCTCGTCGAAGCCGACCTGGACCAGCTCGACCAGGCGGCCCCGGAGCCGGGCGGGGTCGTGCTCGATCACCACCCCGGTGCTCAGCGTGTCGTCGTCCACGGTGGCGGCCAGC
>NZ_JAGXJG010000195.1:0-295 GCF_019091725.1 Cellulomonas sp. GbtcB1
TGATTCGTGCCAAAGGTTCGCGAACATACCGAGAGCTCCTCCCAATGAATTTACCCTGATGACTAGTCCCTGGCCCTTCGCGGTTTGGGGAATAGATCTTATTGGGTCCCTGCCAACAGGAAAAGGGGGACTAAAGTATGCAATAGGAGCAGTAGACTACTTCACCAAATGGACGGAGGCTGAGCCCATGAAGACTATAACTGCTAAAAAAGCACTAGACTTTGTTATCAAAAACATAGTGTGTCGATATGGCCTGCCTCACAAAATAGTCTCTGACAATGGAAAGCAATTTGAT
>NZ_JAGXJG010000196.1:0-294 GCF_019091725.1 Cellulomonas sp. GbtcB1
AGGACCGCGTAGCGCAGGTCCAGGGTGTCGAGCACCGTCTTCAGGCCGGCGGCGAACGTGTCGTAGTCGTAGCCCGTGGTGGGCTGGCTCGACTGCCCGCACCCGCGGCGGTCGTAGGTGATGACGCGGTACCCGGCGTCGAGCAGGGCGGCCGACTGCTTCTCCCACGAGTGGCCGTCGAGCGGGTAGCCGTGGATGAGGACGACGGGCTCCCCCTTCCTGTGGTTAGCGTAGTAGATGCGGATCGACGTGATGATAGAAGTTGCCACTCGGGAGAACTATGACGACCTGAAG
>NZ_JAGXJG010000197.1:0-293 GCF_019091725.1 Cellulomonas sp. GbtcB1
GCGAACAGCAGGCCGAGGCCGCCCTCCGTCGCGAGGCCGTGGATCGACTCCTCGATGAACGGCGCCTGGTCGTGCACGACGGCGACCTGGCCCTCGCCGAGCACGCCGGACAGGTCGTCCAGCGCCTCGGTCACGCCGTGCGACACCTCGACCGTGTTGCCGTCCGGCGTCTTCGTGATCGCGATGCCGAGCGCAGGGCTGCCGACCAGCCGCGAGTACGACGTCGGCTCCTCGGTGCCCTCCGCGACCGCCGCGACGTCGCCCAGCGCGACCGTCCCGCCGGCCGGCGTGGC
>NZ_JAGXJG010000198.1:0-290 GCF_019091725.1 Cellulomonas sp. GbtcB1
TACGACGACGTGCTGTCCCGGCAGCGCAAGGTCATCTACGAGCAGCGCCGGCGCGTGCCCGAGGGCGAGGACATGCAGGAGCAGGTCCAGCACTTCCTCGAGGTCGTGCTCGACGACTACGTCACCGCGGCGACCGCCGAGGGCCACCCGGAGGACTGGGACCTCGAGCAGCTGTGGGCCACGCTCAAGACCGTGTACCCCGTGTCGATCGAGGTGGACGCGGTCGTCGAGCAGGCCGGCGGCCTCGGGCTGGTCACCCCCGTGCTGCTCAAAGCCGTGCTGCTGTCCGA
>NZ_JAGXJG010000199.1:0-290 GCF_019091725.1 Cellulomonas sp. GbtcB1
AGGGGCGACGTGCCCGCCCTCGTGCGCCGGTGCCTGCGCGACCTGGAACGGCGTCAGCAGCAGGGCGCCGACCGCGACCGACAGCGCGAGGTCGCCGAGCCCGCCCGTCCCGGAGCCGACGCGGCCTGCGAGCACGGTGTACCCGCCGAAGGCCGCGGCCGCGCCCAGCCCGAGCGCGACGCCGACCGGGGCGAGCCCGCCGGCCGGGGTGCCGACCACCAGGACGACGCCGACGAGCGCGACGAACGGCAGCAACCGCTCCCGGCCGGCGGACGCCACCGCGGCGACCG